>CAZTHW010000170.1:0-3682 GCA_964613595.1 uncultured Desulfobacteraceae bacterium
TGATACAGCATAGAAAGACATACAGTCAAAATTTAGAAAAATGAAAAAGAGCCACCCCCAAATGAAATAACGGCCGCGAACGGAATAGACACGGATATTTGTGCAAAAACAAGAAAGTGAAATTATGTGTAAAGCAGGAAAAGCAACCGTACGGTAACGGGAGAGGTGTTTTTTTACTTGACACCCCCTCTAATGGGTGACATCTTTAAAATTTTAGATTCTTTAGATTATCCCCTTTAGGCCCCCATATGGCAGCCGAGAAAATATTGACTTACAAGTCCGGTTTTGCTATATATTATGACTTAAAATAAAGTTTTATCCCTGATGGAGCAGCTTTATTGCACCTACAACCACAAAGGAAGAATGATAAGAACGCTTTTTTCGCGGTCGTCTTTTCCGGCCGAAAAAACTGCTGAACGTATTATCAGCGCCATAGTAAAAATCGGTTTTATGTTTTGCCGCGGTGGGACGCCCGCTTGTTGTGGCGTGTTATAAACGATGGAGGCCGTGTGGTTCTGGCTGTCAGCCGGGAATGTCTGCCCGGACCGGGCTTTCAAAACAAGGAAAACAATAATGACCACTGATAAAAACGGTTTTGATGAGCAGAAGTCCCGTAAAAAGGCTACTTCCAAGGCCAAAAGACGGGCGTATAAAAAGATCGGGTTTCTTTGGCATCTGGTTGTGTTTGTGCTGGTAAACGCCGCGATCGTGGTTATAAATTTCGTCTACTCGCCGGAATACCTTTGGTTTATCTGGGTCCTTGGCGGTTGGGGCTTCGGCTTTGCGTTACATGCCTTTTTTACCTTCTCCTCGGGCCAAATGACAGAAAACATGATTGAGCGCGAAAAGAGCCGCCAGTGAATACCCCCCTCCGAACCGTGTGCGCGGTTCTCCCGCGCACGGCTCTCCAGTTGAAGGTTTCAACATCGTGACCGGTTTTCGTTCAGGTACTACCTAAATTGAGCGATTTTCAATTCAGATGGCAAATCCGGATACGGGGACGCCCCAAATGCTTGTTGCTGCTGGCCTGCTTAAAATATCGCCTTCAGCGGCAACGGCAATTTCTTTCGGGAGGTGACCACTTCGCAGGTTTCACAGTTCTGCCGGCATGGTTTGATGCGGCAGCCGTCGCACTGCCTGACCAGCTCTATCGATTCTTCGATTTCGTTTTTCAACCGCTGATAATCGACGATTTTTTGTTCCATCAGGGATTTCTGCGTTTCAAGAAGCTTCAGAACCTCTGGATACGCCTTATCACCGGTTTCTCCATCCCGCCTGGCTTGGTAGATTTTCTTGATATCCTTTAAAGCCAGGCCGGCATCCTTGAGTTTCTGTACAAAGAAGACGGTTTCCGCGGCCTCCGGTTTGAACAAGTAAAATCCGCCCGGGCTTCTGTCTGCGGCTTCAATAAAGCCCTCTTCCAGATAATATCGGACTGTTCGTACAGATGTCCTTGCTTTTTTTGCAATTTCACCGATTTGAACCAATTTTTTGCTGGTATTTTTATTCATGTTTACAATTTAAACATACAATCACGTAATTGTCAAACACGCCTGAAGGAGTTCCAGACACCGGGTTTGACAGACTTTCGGAAATAACTCCGCAAATCATGGAGGAAAATATGGCACAATTCGACGCCATTGTCATCGGCACAGGCCAGGCCGGCCCTGCTCTGGCCGTTATTTATCAATACAGGCGCACGTGCCCTTGTACCGCCTATACCGGGTCTTGCCGATGTTGATTACATGACCAATTCCGACATGATGGAACTCGATTTTCTGCCGGAACATCTGGTCATCATCGGCGGCAGTTACGTGGGCCTGGAATTTGCCCAGATGTTTCGCCGATTCGGAAGCCGGGTGACGGTAATTGAAAAAGGCACCCGGCTGCTTGCCCGGGAGGACGAAGATGTTTCCGAGGCAAAGGCGCATTTACCCATACCGCTGTGCAAAAATTATTATAAAAAAGAAAAGAGGAGGATTTCACAATGAGTTATTTCATTCAAACCACCGCACCGGAGAACGCCGGCGGACAACTGCAAAATGTCTATGAAACCTTGATGTCCATGTTCCAGACAGTTCCGAAGGTATTTTCGGCTCAGAGCATAAGGCCGGACCTGCTGGAGCCGCTTGTGGACTATGTGAACCGTTTAATGATAGAAACGCATGCATTGCCGAGAAGCACCAAAGAGCTTATCGCCGCTTATGTATCCAGATTGAATGCATGCGCCTACTGCGTGGATGCGCACAGTGCCATGGCTATGGCGCAGGGGTTCACAAAAAATGAGGTCGAGACCATACTTGAAGACATAGACGCCACGCATTTAATAGACGACAAAACCAAAAAGCTGCTTCGCCTGGCGGAGACGGTTACGCTTAATTCCTACAAAATGCATGAAGGCAGAATCCAGGAACTCCGGGATGAAGGGTTAACAGAAGAAGAGATGTTCGAAGCCATTGCCGTGGCCGCACTATTCAATTTTATGGATCGCATGGCAGATGGCCTGGGGGCCCCGGTCGAGGGGTTCCAGGATATGATGGCACCGGCGGAGGGGTGATGATATCAGATCCAAGGTGTAAAACCGGCTTGATGCCGATAGCTATGCCCCGGGTTTTATCGCCTCAATAGTTGCCGACACCACAGTGTCCTCGATCCTGCTTCCCGGAATCCAATCCCGGATAAAAAATCTGCTTTCAGGTTTCGGTTCGATCAGGATGCTTACAAAACCGGTCAAGGTCAAGGCAGTTGTCGTTTTTTCCTGAGGATTTACTAAACTGCGTGAGTAGCCATATTGGTTTGCCCTTCTCCGGCGGCATGACTTTTACTCCATTTTTTTGTTGAGTTTCTTTGGAGGGGGTGACTGCAGAAAACGGCTATCAATATACATGCGATTATATCAAGACACCCGTGCATAATACCGGGTGCATGTTTTGTAGTGTTGAAATTGGTAACCTGTCTGACACAGCGGAACTGGTGGAATAGAACATGAAGTGCGGGAAATGGTCTTTTTTCGGCGGGCCGGCCCCTGTGAGCACTGCACCGGGGGCTTGCTGTGCTCATGTTGTGGCTTGACATTTCGGCGTTTACCGGCGATGATTAGAACATGGCAAAAACAGATCTTAACAACATCCCGTCCCGTAAGACTTTTTTCATTGTTGCCGCGATACTTTGCTCGTTTTGCATGGGCTGCGGTGTGTCCAGGCATTCGCCCGTGGAATTCAGGTACCAGCAGGAAGAAGCTGTAAAAGATCTGCAGGCAAAAGACGTTTCCTACCCGCAGACACGATTCGTTGTCCTGTCAGATCCGCACTACTACCATCCGAGCCTGGGCACTTCCGGGCCGGACTTTGAAGCATACATCCGCGATGACCGGAAGATGCTGGCCAAAAGCGACGAGATCCTGGATGCAGCCATTGAACGGGTAAGGCGGGAAAAAGCGGATTTTGTCTTGATCTGCGGCGATCTCACCAAGGACGGGGAAAAGATCAATCACCGGCATGTTGCCGAAAAAATCGGAAACCTGCACCCCTCGGCAGACGTATACGTGGTTCCCGGCAACCACGACGTGGCAAACGGCATATCCCGAAGGTACACAAAAGGCGGAACAAAGCCGGTTGCCAGTGTTTCCCCGGAAGAATTCAAGAAAATCTATGCAGATTACGGATATGCCTCCCCCTTGGAT
>CAZTHW010000170.1:3692-6161 GCA_964613595.1 uncultured Desulfobacteraceae bacterium
CCCTTGGATACCGACGCAGCCTCGCTTAGCTACGTGGTCGAACCCGTGCCCGGCTTGTGGGTTCTGGCACTGGATTCATGCCTGTGGAGGGAAAACGAACCCGGCAAGCATCCGGTGACAGACGGGCGGTTTCCCGGGCAAACCCTGAAATGGATCGAGGAAGTGCTGATCCGGGCCAGGCAGCAGGAAAAAGCGGTGCTGGCCTTTATGCACCACGGCCTGATGGCACACTATCCTGACAATGAAAAATATTACGGCCAATACGTGGTCGACAACAGCGACACGGTAACCCGGCTTTTTGCCGCTTACGGCGTGCGCCTGGTATTCAGCGGC
This sequence comes from uncultured Desulfobacteraceae bacterium, assembly GCA_964613595.1. Taxonomy (GTDB): domain Bacteria; phylum Desulfobacterota; class Desulfobacteria; order Desulfobacterales; family Desulfosalsimonadaceae; genus Desulfosalsimonas. Next base: position 4,026 of record CAZTHW010000170.1, read on the forward strand.
CACTTTCACGCCCAGGACATCACCGCAAAAAATCCGGAACAAAATACAGCCCGGGTTTTTGACGTGGAAACCGGTTCCCTGGTCACCTATCCCTGCCCTTATCGCACAATGGCTTTTTCCGGGGACGGCACGTGCACCATTGAAAGCCGGTTCATCGAATCCATTGACTCCGTGGACACGGACTTTCCCGATTATGCCAGGGACTTCGCATTCCGGGGAACTATCGGGTTGGCGGACAAGGCGCTTGAAGGATATTGGGTCTCAGAAAAAGGCAGAGATATCCTTGCCCCGCAGATCGCAGAAGCCTACGTGGCCCACCTGGAAGGCGACGAAAAGCCGCCCGAAAAAATGCTGACCACCAAAGGCACGGGGCTGATGGGCCGCATCGTGGTGTTTTCGCAAAAAGACCTGGTCCGGGGCTGGTGGACCGACCTCTGGCCAGCAGATAACTACCTGACAATCAATTTCGAAGACGGCGCCAATTCCACGGCCATCTCAGAGCACCGTTCAGCCCGGCCCTGAGGACACGGCCGGCTTTCACATTTTCCGAAGTTCCTTGCGCAGGATTTTTCCCACCAGGCTTTTTGGCAGCGAATCAAGGAAAACCACCTCTTTGGGAGACTTGAAGCGCTTGAGCCTTTCCCTGCAGAATTCGATGATCTCCTCTTCTTCAACGGCGCTCTGCCCGGGCAGCAGCACCACAAAAGCCTTGATGTCCTCGCCGTAGACCGCGTCGGCCACGCCCACCACCGCAGCTTCGGATACCTTGGGATGACTGTAGATCACCTCTTCGATCTCCCGGGGCGCAATGTTTTCTTCAGGCAGTTTGACAATTTTGACTTTATCAATTAACTGATAAAAAATCAAAAATTCACTTCATACTAAAATGTTAAGGCCTTAACAAACCGAAGGAATATGAATTGACGAAAGCCGGATAAAATGTCACGTTAAAAGAAGACGGTAAAAAAATCGGGGATTGCTGGAGGACTTGAACGTCACGTGATTTTTCGGGAGAATAGATGCCCAGCCCGGCCGGACGCAAGCACATTGGACAGGACAATCACGAGCAGGTTTTAAGACTTCGCCGCGCATTTCTGGCATTCCAAGGGTATGTTTTAATTGCCGTGGGCGCAATGCTGAGCTACTACTTCGGCTTTGCACGCGACATAGGCATCCTTGGCTTTGCAACAATATTTTTCGCCCTGCTGGCAGCCAACCTTGTTGTTTTTGTACTATTACACACAGGCCTTAACAGGCGCTTTGCAGATCCCAGCCTGACCCTTTTTCAATTGCTCATCGGCATCATCTTCTGCACGGTGCTGGTCTACTACACAAAAAGCCCCTTACGCGGCATTGACATCCTGCTTTATCTCCTGGTGCTCATGTTCGGCGTATTCCGGCTGCGGCTGATTTATTTCATCATTCTTTCAATACTGTCCACATTTTTGTATGCCGCCACTATCGCGCTACTGTATCATTTCCACCCCGCTCATGTCGATATCCGGCTTGAAGCCATCCGCACGGCAACCCTGCTGCTGGCAACCACATGGGTGTCTTTTATATTCAATTATATCGCAAATCTGAGAAGAAAGATCTGGCGGATTGCCAGCCATGACGAACTCACCGGGCTTTACAACAGAAGGGAAATCTTTCGCATCCTTGCGCGCGAAAAGGCCCTGTCCCAGCGCTCCGGTCTGCCGTTTTCCCTCTGCATCCTGGACCTGGACGATTTCAAGGCCGTAAATGACACCTACGGTCACCTGGATGGGGATTACGCGTTAAAGGAATTTGCCAGAACCCTCAAGGAAAACATCCGCTCCGAGGATTATGCCGGCAGGTACGGGGGCGAGGAATTTATCGTGATTTTCGTCAATTACAATTTCAAAGACCACCAAAAGCCCAGCGCATGCCGACTGCTGGAGGCGATCCGCAACCTGCGGTTTCCGGACATTTCTGACAACCTGCGAATCACCGCCTCGATCGGCATGGCCGTCTATCGGCCCCAAGAAAGCATTGACTCCCTGCTGGCCAGAGCCGACCAGGCCCTGTACCAGGCCAAGCTCAAAGGAAAAAACCAAATCGTGTGCGGGGAAAAATGAAAAGGCCTGAAAACCGGATTATTCTGATTACAGGTGC
>CAZTHW010000171.1:0-6133 GCA_964613595.1 uncultured Desulfobacteraceae bacterium
GGTGGGAAGAAAACTTGCCGGTCGCGCCGGGCAGCACCAGGTCATCTGCATCACCCACCTGGCCCAGATCGCCAAGTTCGGGGATCAGCACTTCCGGATCACCAAGTCAGTTGACCAGGGCCGCACTGCCACCCGGATCGACCGGCTGGACGATCCGGGGCGGGTGGAGGAAACCGCCCGCATGATCGGCGGCGAAGCCATCACGGAAACCACCCGCGCCCATGCCCGGGAATTGCTCAAGGATTCACAAGAAGGATAAAACAAACATCATTTTTCGGATTCGCATGAGACCTCCCTTAACTGTATCTCGCATTCACTGCAAAATCGACGGAAATTAAATACTTGACCTGATTTTTGCAATTGCTATAGATAAATGGTTTTATGAACAAATAAATAGTGCCCGAACGAAAACCAAGCATTCGGCGCTAAATAGCGCTTTTCAAAAAAAATTATAAAACCTGATAGTTAACCAGTTTTTTTCGGAGCAGCACGAATGAGTGAAAACGCAACCCTGACCATCAACGGAAAGACCATCGAGCTGCCGGTCATCGAGGGCAGCGAGGGGGAAAAAGGAATTGACATCCGGCGCCTGCGCGCCGAGACCGGATACGTCACCTTTGACCCGGGATTTGCCAACACCGGCAGCACCAGAAGCACCATTACCTACATGGACGGCGAAAAAGGCATCCTGCGCTACCGGGGAATCCCAATCGAGGAACTGGCCGAACACTCCTCGTTCGTGGAGACCGCCTACCTGCTGATCAACGGGGAGCTGCCCACCCGCCAGCAGCTCAACCGGACAAGCGTGCAGTTAAACGACCATTCCCTGGTCCACGAGGACATGCAGAATTTTTACCAGAACTTTCCCCGGGCATCCCATCCCATGGGCATTCTCTCGGCGATGGTCAACGCGCTGCGCAGTTTTTACCCGGAACTGCTGACCACGGACGAGGGATATGAACAGACCTTCCTGCGCCTGATATCCAAGGTCCGCACCATGGCGGCCATGGCCCACAAGATTTCCCTGGGCCACCGGGTGGAGTATCCCCGGCCGGATTACACCTACTGCGCCAATTTTCTGCACATGATGTTCAACACCCCGGTCAAGCCCTATATCGTACGCAAGGAACTGGTCAAGGCCCTCAACGTATTCTGGATCCTGCACGCCGACCACGAACAGAACTGCTCCACATCCGTGGTCAGAAGCGTGGGAAGCGCACGGACAAATATTTATGCATCTCTCAGCGCCGGCGTCTCGGCGCTCTGGGGCCCCCTGCACGGCGGGGCCAACCAGGCAGTCGTCCAGATGCTCAGCGACATCCACGAACAGGGCATGCCGGTGGAAACCGTGGTCGCCCGGGCCAAGGACAAGAGCGACCCGTTCCGGCTCATGGGATTCGGCCACCGGGTCTACAAGACCTACGATCCCCGGGCCAAGATCCTGAAAAAATACGTGCACGAGGTGCTCGACAAGCTCAACATCGACGATCCGCTGCTGGATATCGCCCTGCAGCTCGAGGAAATCGCGGTAAACGACGAATATTTCCAGAAGTACAACCTGTATCCCAACGTGGATTTCTACTCCGGCATCCTGCTCAAGGCCATGCAGATTCCCACCAACATGTTTACGGTGATGTTTGCCATCGGCCGGCTTCCGGGATGGGTGGCCCAGTGGCGGGAGAACCTGATCGATCCGGAGCAGCGGCTGGTCCGCCCCCGGCAGCTCTACACCGGATACAATCTCCGGCCGTATACCCCGATTGACGAAAGGGAAAATCGCTCAATTTAGGTTATAATGGGTATCGGGATCGATTTCGATAGCGATCTTATTCCTCGCTCATATTGAGCTTCTCCAGAAGCGCCTTGTACGCCACCATCGCCCCCAGCGCCCGGGCCGCCCGGTTGGGTCCGGGCAGAACGGGCGCGCCGGCATCGTAGAGCCCCCGGATAAACGGGCTTTCCCCGGAATAGTAGGAAAAACCCACCCAGGGCTTTTCCGAGGCGAGCATCTCTTCGGCAAGCTGCCGGCTCTGCTCGGCGATGAATTTCTCGGTTTCAGCCTGCGCTTCCTCGGTGGAAAGTCCCGTGCTTTCAATAAACATGGTTATGTTGCGCCGCGGCAGCATCAAATACATCAGCAGGGCGTCCGCGTTTTGCTCCGCCTTTAAAATGCGCGGGATTTCCACGAAAAAATCCATGTTGTTCTTGGTAAACGTCAGGTCCACCGGGTTGTTCATGCTGGCGGTCTGGGGCAGGTACTCGGAAAGGTTCTGCCGGGTGCTTTCGGAAAGGGCGGGCAGCTCCAGGCCGTTGCGGGCGCAGGCATCTGCTGCCACCGCCCCGGGGCCTCCGGAATGGGTCTGCACGATCACGCGGTTGCCTTTGGGCAGGGCGCACGTGCCCAGGCACCAGCAGAAGTCAAAAAGCTCTTCAATGCTGTGGGCCCGGATCACCCCGCTTTGCCGGAAAACCCCGTCATATACCCGTTCTTCACCGGCCAGGGCGCCGGTATGCGACAGCCCGGCACGGCGGCCCGCCTCGGTGCCGCCGGCGTAATAGGCCACAATGGGCTTATGGGGCGCGATCTTCCGGGCGGTATCGATAAATTCCCGGCCGCGCCGGATGCTTTCGATATACAGGCTGATGACCTTCGTGTTCGGGCATTGGGCCAGGTACTCCATGCAGTCCACGATATCGATATTGGCCTCGTTGCCCACGCTGAAACCCGTGGAAAAGCCGAGCCCGTACCTGCCCAGGTAGGCAAACATCTGGGTGATGAAACTGCCGCTCTGGGAGGCCATGCCGATAAATCCGGGCGGATGCTCGCAGGGCAGAAAGGATGCGTTGAACTTTAAATGGGTGTTGACCGCGCCGATGCAGTTGGGCCCCAGAAAACGGATCCCGTATTTGTCCGCGGTCTGCTTGAGCCGGTCTTCCAGCACAGCCCCGTCCTTGCCGATTTCCTTGAATCCCCCGGAAACCACGATGGCATACTTGATCCCCTTTTTCCCGCAGTCTTCCATGACATCGGGCACAATCCGCGTGGGCAGCACCATAATGGCAAGATCCGGGGTTTCCGGCAGATCCAGCACCGACTTGTAGGCCGTGTGCCCCAGCACGGTGGTTTCGCTGGGGTGCACCGGGTATATGGGGCCTTCATACCCCATCTGCAGAATCGAGGTAAGAATGCTGGTGCCCATTGCCGTGTACTTGTTGGATGCGCCGAACATGGCGATGCTCTTGGGGTTGGCGATACCGTATAATGGCGAGTCTTCAATTTTCCGCATCATCTTTGCCTTCCTTTAATACCACCAGGGCGTCAACGGCCCGCAGACCGCCGTCAGGTGTAATGATCATGGGATTGATGTCAATTTCCGCAATGCTGTCGTGTTCCAGTCCGATCCGGCCCAGGGTGCACAGGCAGTGGACCAGGGTGTCCATGTCCGCGGCTGCCTCGCCCCGGAAGGCCTTGAGGATATCGCGGCTGCGCAGTCCTGCGGCCATGTCCCGGGCCTCGGCTTCGTCAAACGGGGCCACCCGGAAAACCGTGTCATTGATGACTTCCGTGAGCACCCCGCCCAGGCCCAGCATCACGCAGGGCCCGAACTGCGGCTCCCTGTGGAGCCCCAGCACCAGCTCCCGTTTTCCGGAAACCATTTCCTGGACCAGCACGCCCTCAAATGCGCCGCCCAGACGCTCGGCGACCGTGTCATATGCACCGGCCAGGCCCGCTTCATCTTCGATATTGACAAAAACTGCGCCGGATTCGGTCTTGTGCATCAAATCCGCGCCGGCTCCCTTGAGCACGACCGGGTAACCGAGCTGCCCGGCGGCATCTACAGCTGACTCCCGACTTACGGCCGGGATCTCCCGGGTTACGGGAATGCCGTAGGCAGACAAAAGCTTCTTGGCTTCGTGTTCGGACAATGCCCGCTGGTTTCTGGCCAGCGCCTGATCAATGATATCCATGGGTCATTCCTTTGCTGCTGTTATGCCGGTTCATACATGATCACCGGGTCCTGGCGGACGCGCCGGATCCGGTTTTCGACTTCCAGGTACCGCAGGTGGGCAATGGCCTCGCCCGTGGCAAACCATTTCTGGGCAACCGGAAATTCATCCCAGTTCTTTGTGCTCAGGTCCCAGGTCATTTGCGATGCCGTGTCAAAGGCATGCATGGGCGAAGATGCAGACAGGATCTTTTCCACCTCGGTCAGCCGGTTTGCATGATGGCGCTTTAACTCGTCGATCCGCCCCCGGAAATCGCTAAACAGATTGCGGTGTCCGGGCAGGGCAAGGGCCACGTCCAGGCCGCGCACCTTGTCCAGGCTCGCCAGGTAGTCGCCCAGCGGGTTGTCGTCCTCGGACCAGCACTGGATATTGGGGGTGATATCATAAAGCACGTGATCGCCTGCAACAAAAATCCCCCGGTTTGCCTCCCACAGGCAGGTATGCCCCTGGGTGTGGCCCGGGGTCTGGATGCAGGTAAATTCATAATCCCCCGCTTCCAGCTTGTCCCCGTCTTGAAGGATACGCATATCCGGCATCCATCCGGTGCCGTACTTGAATCCGGGATGCTGGTGCAGCGCCTCGCGCAGGGCTTCTTTCGGAAACCCGCATTTGGCACCGTATTGAATCATGGGTTCAAATCCCTGCCAGTTTTCAATGAGCTCGCTGTCGGGCCGGTTGAAATAGATCCGGGTCTGCTCTCCGGCCAGCTCCGAGACCAGTCCGAAATGATCCGCGTGCAAGTGGGTGATAAAAAGGTCCACCGAGTCCAGGCCGACACCGATTTCTGCAAGCCCTTCCATCATGGCGGTTTTACAAACATCCCGGTTCAACCCCGTGTCAATGACGAGATTGCGCGATTCTCCCAGGACAACATATGAATTCAATGATTTCAGCGGACTTTCCGGCAGCGGGATTTCCAACCGGTAGAAACCCGGATAAAGCTCTTCAGCCATGGCGGCTTCCTTTTTCAGGTTGATAAATAAAACGAGCGCTCACTCGTTTTTTTTACAAAGTCCCAATTCTACTCATCCAGAAATATTTTTCAAGAGGTTTCCTGTCTTTCTCGAAATCGATATCGGAATCGGGTTCGATTTCGATATCGATTTCGATGGGCAGGAAACATCCCGCAAATCCGTATACCGGGCGCACAACGCTCTCCGGTTGACAGGACACGGGTTCCGGATATAGATATACATATCGGCACAATTTCATACAGCACAAAGGAAACGGATAATGCCCACTGACGACGAAATCCTGGAATACCACAGCGAGCCGCGGCCCGGCTTTGCACCGGTCGGGCAGCAGTCGTGATGCAGCATACGCCATTTTCCGGAAAACCCCCCGGCATGAGGCCCTGATTCCGATTCATGCAGCCAACTGAGCCATACATTGAAGTGGCCGTGGCCATGCCGGTCTTCGGGACCTACACCTACGCGGTGCCCCCGGAGATGAGCGGCCTGGTCGAGGCCGGCAAGCGGGTGCTGGTGCCGTTTGGCAGCCGGCGCCTGAGCGGGTACGTGCTCGGCCCGGATACCCGGAATACAGGCGAGGGCATCAAGGCCGTAGATGATGTCATTGATGACGAAACCCCGGTGTTTCCCGCGGAAATGATCCCGTTTTTCCGGTGGATCGCGGATTATTACATGCACCCCATCGGCGAGGTGATCAGCGAGGCCCTGCCCGGGGGCATCAATCCGGCGGAATACGCCGTGTACCATATCACCGATACCGGGGAAAAAGCCCTGCAGGATGACCAAACCCCGGCGGCAGAAGCGGAAATCCTGCGCGTGCTTAAGGACAGCCCCTGCCGCCAGGCGGCCCTGTGTCGCAAAACCGGGGAGAACATTTCCCACAGCCTGCTGCAGAAATTGACCCGAAGGGGATGGATTGAAAAGGAACAGAAACTGCACCGGCCTGCGGTGCGCACCCGGACCGAGCGCTGCGCGGAAATCGCCTGGGAAAACCTCCCGAAAAACAATCTGTCCGAACAAAAATGCCGGATTCTTTCGCACCTGCAGGAACACGGGCAGACCCCGGTGCGCGCGTTAAAACAAATCCTGCCCACGGCAGCCGCCCATATCCGGGAACTGGCCAGGCAGGGTTATGTGCGCCTACGGGAGCAGGA
>CAZTHW010000172.1:0-6133 GCA_964613595.1 uncultured Desulfobacteraceae bacterium
GGCAATGCCTGCAGCTTCTGCAGGCATGAAAAAAACCGAGCAACCATTGATATACGGGGAAAACCCATGAAGCATTTCGTTCCAGCCAATTTTCGATTTTTGCGCACTGCGGCGATCCTGATGATTTTCGCTGCCGGTCTCTCTGCGCCCGGTTTTGCCGCAGAGACCATATGGGCACCGCCTGAACTGGAAAAACTCATAGAAGAAGCGCTTGCAAACAATCAATCCATAGCCAGCCTGGAAGCCCGGGTGAAAGGACTGGAAAACCGCATCCCGGCCGCGGGCGCACTGCCGGATCCGAAACTCGGGTTCGCCGTCCAGAGCCTGCCCACGGACAGCTTTGCATTTGACCAGGAACCCATGACCCAGAAGCAGATATTCCTGGAACAGACCGTGCCCTGGCTGTCCAAACTGGATCTCAGATCCGAAACCACGGCGCAAAGCGCCAGGGAGGAAGAAGCCGGGCTTGCGACAGCCCGCCTCGAACTTGCCAGGGACGTGGCAGACGCCTGGTATGAATTGGGCTACGTGGCAGAAAGCCAGCGCATAAATGGCGCGCTGATTGAGCTGCTCGAACGCATACGCCGGGATGCCGAGAGTGGATACGCAGTAGGCCAGGGCCTGCAGCAGGACATCTTCCAGGCTGAGGTTGAACTTTCGAGACTCAAAGACGAGGCCGTCAGGCTTGAAAGCCGCAAAAGCACCATAGAAGACCGACTTCACGAACTCACCAACAGGCAGGCCCGTAAATCCATTGATCCGCCTTCGGATCTGCCCGAACCGGATTTCTCGTTTTCAGCAGAGGCGCTGGCCGAACGCGCGCTGGCCAGAAACCCGGATTTAAAGGGACTGCAGGCTGCAATCAAGGGCGCGGCGGCTGAAACCCGGCTGGCAAAAAAAGATTATTACCCGGATTTCAACATCCGCCTGACCTACGGACAGCGCGACGAAGACCGCACCGGAAGGGATCTGCCGGATTTTTTCTCTGCCGCAGTGGCAATGGACATCCCCCTCTGGCACAAAAGCAAACAGTCCAAGGCGGTTGCAGCAGCAACCGAAAATCAGCGTTCCGCCCGGAACCGGTACAACGATCTCAAAACCCGCCTGCCTTACCGCATCAGCTCCCTGGCCGCTGAAATCAAAGACAGCCGCCGCAGATACCAGCTTTATAAAAATGAACTGATCCCCCAGGCCGGCCAGTGGGCAAGGTCCGCCCTTGATGCATACGAGGTGGACAGGGTGGCATTTGATACCATGATCAAGGCCCGGATCCGGGTGCTGAAATACAGGAGGGAGGCCAGCCGGCTTTTCTACAATATATACCAGAAACGCGCGGAACTTGAGGCATGGACCGGCGGGGCCATGCAAACAGGGCAGCAGGAAACAGTACATGAATTCAAAGGACAATCCCATGACGACCAATAAAGCGCATACACAATCAGGACGCATTCCGATTCTGACCATTTTTCTCACGGCAGTCCTGACACTGGCAATAGCCGGATCCGCGGCCTGGTATGCAGGCCTGTTTTCCTCCCCTGCAGGACAGGAGCAGCAAGAGGCCGGACAGGACGCGGACATCCAGTATACCTGCAGCATGCACCCCCAGGTAGTACAGGATGAACCGGGCGACTGTCCCATCTGCGGCATGGAGCTCGTGCCCAAGGACAAGGTGGAAGAAGAAGACGCCTCAGAAAAAGGCGAAAGGGAGGTGGCGTACTGGCGCGCACCCATGAATCCGGATGAAATATATGACGAACCCGGCAAAAGCGCCATGGGTATGGAACTGGAGCCTGTCTACGAAGACGAACTCGTCGGCGGGGTCAATATTTCCATTGACCCGGTCATGGAACAGAACATGGGCATCCGGACGGCAACTGTTAAAAAAGGTTCCCTTGAACACACCATCCGCACGTACGGGCACGTGACATATGACGAAACAAAGATGGCCCGGGTCAACCTCAAGTTCAGCGGCTGGATCGAAAAGCTTTACGTGGATTTCACAGGCGCGCGGGTAGAAAAAGGCGAACCCATGTTTGATTTTTACTCGCCAGAGCTTATAACAGCCCAGCAGGATCTGCTCGAGGCGCAGCGCAACTACAGCCGAAGACCGGATGATAGCAACAAACGGGTTCTCGCGTCAGTTAAAAGCCGGCTTCGGTATTACGAAATCGCAGAATCCGAGATAGCGGAAATCCTCGAGCAGGGCCAGGTAAAGCATGCACTGACCATCCGTTCTCCGTATACGGGCGTGGTGACTGAGAAAAACGCCCAAGAAGGCGATTTTGTCAAATCCGGAGTCACGATTTATCAAATCGCGGATCTTTCCAGCGTATGGGTGGAGGCCCATATATACGAATATGAACTTGCCCGGGTGGAAAAGGGCCAGCAGGCGGAAATGACCCTGCCCTACCTGCCGGGCGAGAAATACACCGGCCAGGTGGCCTACATCTATCCCTATCTCCAGCGCAAAACCAGGGACGTGGTGGTTCTGCTGGAATTTGCCAATCCGGATATGTTTTTAAAACCCGACATGTACGCCGACGTCAGAATCGGCACAGGCGAGGGGGAAAAGGGCATCCATGTGCCAAAATCCGCCGTGCTTCGAACCGGAGAGCGCAACATCGTTTTTGTCCGGCGTGATGCCGGAAAGTACACGCCTCGTGAAGTAAAACTCGGTATGCCGCTGGATAATGACAGGATGCAGATTCTGGAAGGCCTTGCACCCGGAGAACAGGTGGTAACCTCCGGACAGTTCATGCTCGATTCGGAATCCAAGCTCAGGGAGGCCACCCAGAAAATGACCGAACGCGAAGACCTCGCGGAAAAAGACGCCACGTCCGAAGAAAACGGCCCTGAAGATGATCAGAATGATGATGCATTTTTCGAGGATATTGAGTAAAGGGGCTCCCTGATGATCGAAAAAATAATTGAATGGTCAATAAAAAACAAGTTCATGGTGGTGCTTGCCACGCTTTTCGTGATTGCAGGGGGCATCCTGGCGGTCAGATCCATACCGCTGGATGCCATACCGGATCTTTCCGACGTGCAGGTAATCGTCATGACCGAATACCCGGGCCAGGGACCCGAGGTTGTCGAGGACCAGGTCACCTACCCGCTGACCTCCACCATGCTCAGCGTTCCCTACGCCAAGAATGTGCGGGGGTATTCCTTTTTCGGGCTTTCCTTTGTCTACATAATTTTCGAGGACGGAACAGACCTTTACTGGGCGCGCTCGCGGGTTCTTGAATACTTAAACGGCGCGGCCTCTGACCTGCCCGAAGGCGTCACCCCGGAGCTGGGGCCGGATGCCTCGGGTGTGGGGTGGGTCTACGAGTACGTGCTCAAAGACGAAACCGGCAAGCACAACCTGGCCGAACTCAGAAGCATCCAGGACTGGTTTTTGAGATACGAGCTCATGTCCGTCGAAGGGGTGGCTGAAGTGGCCGGCATCGGCGGCTATGTCAACCAGTACCAGGTGGAGGTGGACCCGAACAAGTTGCTGGCCTACGATCTTCCCCTGTCCAAGGTAAAGCGCGCCATCCAGCAATCCAACAAAGATGTGGGCGGCCGGCTCATAGAAATGGCTGAAACCGAATATATGGTCCGGGGCAAGGGATATATTGAGTCCATCGCCGACATGGAAGGAATCGCGGTGGGCGTGGATGACAAGGGCACACCGGTTCTGCTGAAAAACATCGCAGACATCCACCGCGGCCCGGAACTGCGGCGCGGCGTGCTCGAATGGAACGGCCAGGGAGAAACCGCAGGCGGAATCGTGGTCATGCGCTACGGGGAAAACGCCCTGGAAACCATCAACCGGGTAAAAGAAAAACTTGCCTCCCTGGAAAAATCGCTTCCCGAGGGTATTTCCATCGAAATGGGCTACGACCGCTCCGGTCTCATAGAACGGGCGGTGCATGCGCTGCAGAAAAAGCTTATAGAAGAAATCACGGTGGTGGCCGTCATCTGCGTGCTGTTTCTCCTGCATTTCCGATCCGCGTTTGTGGCGCTTTTCACCCTGCCCGTGGGGGTGCTCATGTCGTTTCTGGTCATGTATCCCCTGGGCATCAACGCCAACATCATGAGCCTGGGCGGCATTGCAATCGCCATCGGCGTCATGGTGGATGCCTCTGTGGTCATGGTGGAAAACGCCCACAAGCACCTGGAGCGCGACCGGGACAAAAAGCCGTTTAACCAGATAATAATGGAAGCCTCAAAAGAAGTTGGCCCCGCCCTTTTTTACAGCCTGCTCATAATCACGGTCTCCTTTGTACCGGTGTTTGCGTTGCAGGAACAGTCCGGCCGGATGTTCAAGCCCCTTGCCTACACCAAGACATTTGCCATGGCCGCCTCCTCGATTCTGGCGATTACCATCATCCCGGTGCTCATGACCTTTTTTATCACCGAGCGCCCCATTGATCCGCAGACTTCCAAAAAACGCAAACGCAGGATCTGGATAACAGCCACTGCAGTCCCCATACTGCTTGTGGTTGCAGCAGGCATCGCGGGGATGGATCTTCCGGGCTGGAGCCTGATTGCTGCAATCGCGCTTTCAGTGTTCGCTTTTATCTGTCTTGTGCCGCAAAAGATACTGACTGAACAAAGAAACCCCCTGAGCCGCCTTTTTATAAGAGTATACAGGCCGGTCATAGGCCTGGTGGTGAACTGGCGGAAAACAACGATCCTGATTGCAGTCCTGATAATGGTGGGCACGTATTTCCCGGCAAAACAGCTGGGCAGCGAATTCATGCCCCCCTTAAACGAAGGCGATCTGCTCTACATGCCCACCACCCTGCCGGGCATATCCGTGACCAAGGCCCGGGAGCTGCTGCAGCAGACTGACAAGATCATCAAGCGCTTCCCCGAGGTAAAAAGCGTGCACGGCAAAATCGGCCGCGCCGATACGGCCACTGACCCGGCGCCGCTTACCATGATCGAGACCACCATAATGCTGCGGCCCAAGGTGGAATACGAAACCCGACATGTGGAGCGTTTTTTCTCGTCCTGGCCGGACTGGCTCAAGGGGCCGCTGACCCTGATCTGGCCGGAGGCGAAAAAAGGCGAAATCATTCATCAGTGGCGCAAAAAGGAGGTGGACCGCTTTTTCTCCGCCTGGCCCGGCTGGATAAAGGCCCCGCTGGCGGCAATCTGGCCGGAGGAAAAACACATAACCATAGAAGATCTCAGTGATGATTTAAACGAGGCCATCCGGTTTCCCGGGCTGACAGACGCCTGGACCATGCCGATTAAAACGCGTATTGACATGCTGTCCACCGGCATCAAGACGCCTGTGGGCATAAAACTCATGGGACCGGACCTGGAGGTTCTCTCGGATGTGGGAAGCCGCATCGAGAAAGTGGTAAGAGAAATTCCGGGCACGCGTTCTGCCTATTCCGAGCGCACAACAGGCGGAAATTACCTGGACTTTGACATCAAGCGCCACGAAATCGCCCGCTACGGGCTGACAGTCGACGATGTCCAGGATGTGATCATGAGCGCGGTGGGCGGCACAAATATCACGGAGACGGTGGAGGGCCTGGAGCGCTATCCGGTGAACCTCCGCTACAAGCGGGAATTAAGAGACGATATCGAGAAATTAAAGCGGGTGCTGGTTTCCACGCCCACGGGGGCCCAGGTTCCGCTTGCCCAGCTTGCAGACCTTGAAATCCGTAAAGGTCCGCCCATGATCAAAAGTGAAAACGCCAGGAGATCCGCCTGGATCTACGTGGATATAGCAGGCGTGGACCTGGGCACATACGTGGAGCGGGCGCAGAAAGCCGTGGACGAGCAGATCGACATGCCTGCGGGATATTCCATTGAATGGTCCGGCCGATTCGAATACATGCAGGAGGCCCGGCAGACCCTGAACCTGATCGTGCCGGTTACCGTGCTGCTGATTTTTGTCCTGCTGTATGTACATTTCAACAGCATCATCGAGGCGGCCGTGGTGATGGCTTCATTGCCGTTTGCCCTGGTGGGCGGGGTCTGGCTGCTCTACCTGCTCAACTACAACCTTTCGGTGCCCGTGGTGGTGGGCTTTATCGCCCTTGCCGGGCTGTCTGCCGAAACCGGGGTGGTCCCGCTGGTCTATCTTGACGAGGCATACAAAAGATAGGCCGCCCGGGGCGAGATG
>CAZTHW010000173.1:0-6124 GCA_964613595.1 uncultured Desulfobacteraceae bacterium
GTCCCAGCCGCCGATATCCGGCGTTTTTATCAGCAGCAGGGGGGCGTCCGTGCCGATGACGTCCAGGTCCGCAAAGAGCCCGGGCTCGAACTGGTACCAATGCGCTTGCGCAGGCAGCTCTTCAGGGGGCGGCCACTTGTCGGATTTCGAGATCCAGGCCAGGCATTGCGGGCCAAAAGCGGCCATGATTTCCCGGACCTGGCGGGTGCCGGAAATCACAGCGCGTCCCTGTTTTTTGACCCCCCTGCCGGTGAGCAGCTTTTTCAGCTCCTTGAAGGTCTGGTTCTGCCGGCTTTCCACGGTGCGCACGGTGTGTTTTTCCATGGCGTTTTCCCTGTGCTGATGCAGCGGTGTGTCCTTGCGTTCAAATATGACCAGGCGCCGGTCATGCGGGGTATGGGGAATCCGGTAGGCAAAGTCGTCGATCTGCCGGAACCGGTCTTCCGCGGCCTGTGCGGTTTCGGCGGCTTCCGCATCGCAGCCCGGGCCCTTCATAAAAATCACCCGGCCCCCGCTGCAAAGGCAGCCCTGGATACGGGGCAGGGTTTTTCCCATGTGTTCCACGGCCCGGGAGATCACGCCGGCAACCGGAACCTGGCAGGAAGGCGTGACCGCATGCGGGTATACCCGGATGCCGGTAAGTCCGAGTTCCTGGATCGCCTCGTTTAAGAATGCCACCCGGTTCTGCCGGCTTTCTGCAAGTATCATTTCGATTTCGGGCCGGGCGATTTTCAGCGGGATGCCCGGCATGCCGGCCCCGGTGCCCAGGTCCAGCAGGGGCGAGGGCAGGTCGGTGAGCTGAGCGGGCAGGATGGAATCTGCGTACAGCTTGATCACCATGTTTTCGAACCTGTGAATCCGGGTGAGGTTTAATTCCGGATTGTACCGGCGCAGCAGGTTGTGGTACTGCCATAACAGTTCCAGCTGCCGCCGGGGCAGTTCAATGCCGCAGCCGCGCAGCAGCCGGTCCATGTCCGGGGGCGTATAATCCGTCTGTCCGGCAGATATTTGCAAGGGTTTGTTTTTCATTATGAGCGATTCAGAGACATTTTTCTTTATCCGGAGCTGGCCGGTTTTTTATGAAGACAACCATCTTCTGGTTGTGTATAAACCATCCGGCCTGCTGATACAAGGCGATCGTAGCAAAGATGTTTCTTTGCTGGACCTGGCCCGGGGCTGGATAAAGATCCGTTACCAGAAACCGGGAAACGTTTTTCTGGCCCTGGTGCACCGGCTGGACCGGCCGGTGGCCGGCGTAACAGTCTTTGCCCGTACCTCCAAGGCCGCCTCCCGGCTCAGCGAGCAGTTTCGTACCAATGCGGTGGAAAAGCAGTACGTGGCCGTGGTCGAAGGCGTGGTTCCGGATGCCGCCGGCGAACTCGTAAATTCCATGGAACGCCGCGGCCCCACCAGCCGCATTCTGCATGCACCAACGGCAAAAAGTCAAGAAGCAAGGCTTTCCTACCGGGTGCTGGATACCGGAGAAAATCACAGTTTTCTGGAAATCGACCTGCACACCGGCCGGCATCACCAGATCCGGGCCCAGCTTGCGCACATGGGTTTTCCGGTACTCGGAGATCTGCGCTACGGCGGCAGCAAGCCCCTGCCGCAAAAGCAGCTGGCCCTGTTTGCCCGCAGCCTGTCTTTTCCCCATCCCACCCGGAAAATCCGCATGGCCTTTTCCTGTCCGCTGCCCGCGGGCTGGCCCTGGCCGGGTATCGCCAACACGCCCGACGCTCCACCCTGGAACTGGAAGGATCTGCAGCCCGAGGTGGATTTATAGTTTTTCCAGCCTTGTTATCGAAATCGGTATCGGGGTCGGTATCGGTATCGAATGCGCCCTGCAAAAAAGCCAAGTTTCAAGGATTTTCGCCGGGTCGGGCCGGCAAGGCTTCAAAATTTCCGGTGTCGGGGCGAATCTTTGTGTACGCCCTGATATGCTGCTGGGGACTGTTTTTGAACCAATGTTCAGGCTGACCGAACACCTTTTCGGTTAGGGTTGACAATCTGACTGAACGGCAATAAAAAATGGAAAACAAAAATCAACCCACTTTTTCCAGGAGGAGAAATGACCGATATTTATGAACAGCTCAGACAGCGGCTCGATGACCTGGGCACCGGGTTTCCGCCCACCCAGAACGGCATCGAGATCAGTATCTTAAAGCGCCTGTTTTCAGAATCCGATGCCCGGATGTTTCTGATGATGACGCCTATGCTCGAGACCCCGGAAGCCGTGGCCGAGCGGCTCGAGCTGCCGGCCGAAGACACGGCCGCGCACCTGGAGGACATGGCCCTGCGCGGATTATTGTTTCGTCAGCGCAAGGGCGACGTGGTGCGCTATGCAGCAGTTCCTTTCGTGGTGGGTATTTACGAGTTCCAACTCAACCGCGTGGACCGGGAACTGGCCGAGGAAGTGGAAACCTATTACAAGGAGGCCCTGGGCAAAACTTTCCAGGCATGGTCCACCCCGGTGATGCGGACCATTCCCATCAACCGGGAGATTGCGGCAGAATGGCCCATTGCCGCCTATGAGGACGCCCTGGAAATCATTGACAACCAGAAAACCATTGCGGTGGCTCCCTGTATCTGCCGGACCATGGCGGGAAAAATGGACAGAGGGTGTGACAAGCCGCTGGAAACCTGCTTTCTTTTCGGTTCCCATGGCGCCTATTACGTGGACAACGGCATGGGCCGTTATATCGATAAGGCCGAGGCAAAGGAGATCATCCGCAAAAACGATGAAGCCGGCCTGGTGATGCAGCCGTTTAATTCTCAGCACGTGGGCGGCATGTGCAGCTGCTGCGGCTGCTGCTGCGGCATGCTCAGATCCCTGAAAATGCAGGACAGCCCGGCAGAGGCGGTCAAGAGCAATTACTATGCATGGGCGGATGAGGAAACCTGCGTGGGCTGTGAGACCTGCCTGGATCGCTGCCAGATGGAAGCCATCGCGATTGTGGATGAAAAAGCCCGGGTCAATGACAACCGGTGCATCGGCTGCGGTCTGTGTGTGACCACCTGTCCGACAGGCGCCATGTCGCTGTTGAAAAAATCCGAGGACGCCCTTTACCTGCCCCCGGAATCCGGCATGGAGACCTATATGAACATTGCCCGGGAACGGGGGAAAATATAACCGCTCAATTCAGGATAACCTATTTTTCCGGGATCACATGCCTGCGGCCGCCGAGGTCTATGTACAGCCGGCCGCGGGCATCTTCTTCGAGCCGTTTTGAGATCTTGATCATGGCGCGTTCGGCAAATTTGATCCGTTCATCTGCGAGCATCATGTAGAGCCGGTCCTGGTGGATGTAAAGCCGGTCCGGGGCCAGGGGAATCTGCCGGCCGGTGTTAAGCGTAAGGCGGATATCTCCGCGTGCCGCATCGTCGGTATGCACTTCAAAGACGAAAAGCGCGGTGTCTTCGTACGGGAAATAGATTTTCTCCCAGCGCCCGCCCTTGTCGTGCATGAGGAAATATCCGTGCGCATCGCGGTCAATGCGGCCATGAAAATAATCAATGATTTTCTTCTTCTGAAACCGGCCGCCGGCATTTCGCCACCAGCCTTCGCCGTCGAGCCAGAAGACCGCTTCCTGCTTTGGAATGACCACTGTTTCGGGTTGTTCCGCCACGCCTGTGCCGCTCCCTGTTTTCGGGTGGTTGATTGCACGTAAAGGACAATTGCATTACATTATAACGTAAAAGACCCAATCGGAAAAGAGGCCGCCCATGAATCCTCCGGTCGGCGTGGGCCGATGCAAGCCGGGGCTGGGCTGCAGACGGCCTCTCCGTGTATTGCTATTGACAATGATGATAACGGATATGCCGCCCGCAACGCGCTTCACCTGCAGCAGAAGCTGGAAATTCTATAGTGTTCCAACTCTTCACCGGTGCGCTTTGTGCGAAAAAATAAAAAAACCAGGGGCCGCGGCCGGATTGCCGGCCCCGGTCCCTGGCAGGGGGAGGGGGAGCATTTATCAGGGCAGATCTAGCAGCACCCCGAAGAGCAGTCGCAGCCGCCGGAGCTGCAGTCTGCCGACATCTGGGTCGGGGTGTCGCTGATGTCCACCACCTGGATTTCGAAGTTCAGTTTTTCTCCGGCCAGGGGATGATTCAAGTCCACAACGACCTTTTCCTCGTCAGTCTCTGCGATTTTTGCGGGAATCTGCTGGCCGTCCGGGGTCTGAAGCCCGATCACATCACCGACCTGCGGATTCATCTCCGGGGGCACTTCCTGCCGGGAAAAGGTATGCAGCTGGTTTTCATCCCGAAAACCGTATGCTTCATCCGGTTCAAGCGTAAATGATTTTTCCTCGTTTAATGCCATGCCCATCAGGGCATTCTCAAAGCCCTGAATTACCTGGCCGCTGCCCACATTGACCTCCATGGGCTGGCCGTCTTCACTGGAGTCAAATACCTCGCCGCTTTCCAGCGTGCCCTTGTAATTGACTGTGACGAACTTTCCGCTCTCGACTGTTTCCATAAAAAAACTCCTTTATTTAAATTTACATGTCTCCATATACTATGTATGAAAATGCTCACGTCAACCCCTTTTTCCGGCGGAAATGCCGCAAATCCGGTGCTGTTGCCCGGCAGGTGCAGACTCGCGGTATTTAAAAAAATACCGGCCTGCCGGCCTATCCGGGACCCAGGGGGGAGGCGGGGCTCCATTGGCTGGTATCCACGTTGCCGGTCACGGGCTTGCCGCCTTTAAACACCGCGGAGATGCTCTCCAGGGAGTCCAGGCACTTGATATCGTCCAGGGGGTTTTGGTTCAACACCAGGCAGTCTGCATATTTGCCGGCTTCGATGGTGCCGATGTCATCGGCCATCCCGATGGCTTGCGCGGCGTTGCGCGTGGCGGCAATGATGGCATCCATTTCACTCATCAGGCCGATGCTGACATAGCGGACGAGTTCCGTGGCATTTTTGCCGTGAAAGTTATAAGGCGTTCCCGCATCCGTGCCCATGACAACACACACCCCGGCCGCAATGGCCCGGTGCAGGTTTTCCCGGCGGATCCGGGCGATTTCGTCTGCCTTGTCTGACATGAATTTCGGGATCTCCAGGGACTGGCTTGCGTGATTTCGCATCCAGTAGTTGGAGCTCAGGGTGGAGATGAGATAAACGCCGTTGTCTGCCATCATCTTCAGGGCTTCCGCGTCTGCCAGGGTGCCGTGTTCAATTGTACGCACCCCGGCGCGCACGGCATTTTTGATGCCCCGGGCGCCGTGAGCGTGTGCGGCGGTGTGCTTGCCCGCCTTTTCTCCTTCGTTGACCACCGCGCGCATCTCGTCGGTGTCAAGTTGCGCAGCCCCGGGAATGCCGCCCGGATTCATGACAGCGCCGGTGGCCATTACCTTGAGTACATCCGCGCCTTCCTTGAGCTGCTCGCGGGCGGCCCTGCGGTTTTCTTCAACACCGTCGGCCTCCCGGTAAAGGCCCCGGAAGTATTCGCTTCCGGCTGAGAGCATGCATATGATCCGGCCGCTGGCCAGGATTCGCGGGCCGACGAGCAATCCTTCCGTCACGGCATGCTTGACTGCAATATCGATGCAGTTGACGGATCCGGCATTGCGGACCGTTGTAATGCCTGCGCGAAGCATGTTTGCCATTTCCCGGGCCGCCCGTATCGTGCGCAGCTTGTCCTCCACCAGGCTTTCGTGATAGGTGTCTGCCATTCCATGCATGTCCAGGTGCACATGGGCGTCAACCAGTCCGGGAAGGACAAATTTCCCGGTCAGGTCATATCGGACCGCGTCCGGGGGCGCCTGGAATTCCCCTTTTTTGCCGACTCCGGCAATCCGTTCGCCGTCAAATATCACCGCCGCATCCGGGATGCAGTTGCCCAGCCCGTCTATGAGCGTCATGCCTTCGAGTATCGTATCCATCATGCTCCCTGCACAAAAAGTGTTTCACTTGCGGCCGGAATTGTCCGCCGTAAGCGCCCTGAGGCGTTCCAGGCCGGTTTGGCGATTTGCGTGCTTGTTTCGGCCTTGTTTTCCGTGATATGAGGTAAAATATTGTCCGGTGCCCACCGGTTCCTCGGGTTGTTGGAATATTTTATAATTATCGCCTAAATTGAGCGATTTTCAAGTTTGCCGCAGATACAAGGAAGATGCAGACAAGC
>CAZTHW010000174.1:0-6113 GCA_964613595.1 uncultured Desulfobacteraceae bacterium
AAAGTAATTAACTTGGCCCGCTTAATGCCACTATTTAGTTTTCAAAGATCAAAGGTGCGGTAAAAGGACCGAAAACTTCTTAGTCCTATATGAAAGGACAAGACTTCGTCAAGCCTTTTTTTGTTTTTATGGGAAAGATCGATCAGGTGTTCACATCCACCCCTTGCAGATGGATTCTTCGATCAGGGGAAAGTTGCATCAACCGGAGCCTTCTGTACTTATTTCCTATTATAATCAGATTCCGACTTGAGTCAAGACCGAATTTTCATTTTTCTTTGCAAAAACACATGACCTACGCCGTTGCAACGATAAATTATACTTTTATCCAAAACGCATCTCCCTGTCAAGGGAAAAATGCAGCTTTTTTTATTTTACTGCCTGATCCGGACCTTATGGTATTTTTTCTTTCCGGACCGCAAAACCAGTTCCCCGCTGTCCAGGTCGCCCGTGGTCACCAGATAATCCTGTTGGTCAATGCGCCGGCCGTTTAAATATGCGCCCCCCTGCTTGATCAGGCGGCGCGCTGCACTGGCCGAATCGGTCAGGCCCACCTGCTGATACAGCTTGAAAACCGGAATGCCGGCCTCGAGTTCGGACTTTTCGATCTCGGAGCTCGGAACCCCGGCATCATCGTCCCGCAGTCCCTTCCTGGGGATATCACTGGAAGGCAAAAGGGTATCCGGGATCTGCCGTGCACCGAACATGCGGGCTGCCGCCTTGTGCGCGTTGATGGCTTCATTCGCGTCATGGGCCAGTTTCGTAGCTTCATAGGCCAGTACGGTCTTGGCGTGATTCAACTCGGCATCCCTGAGATCTGCCACCGGCTCAATTTCCGCCATGGGTAAAAATGTAAACAGGGACAGAAAACGGACCACATCCCGATCATCGGTATTGATCCAGAATTGATAGTAATCATAAGGACTGGTCCGCTTTGAATCCAGCCAGATGGCGCCTTGTGCGGTTTTGCCCATCTTTGCGCCCCCGGATGTTGTTACCAGCGGAAATGTGGCACCATAGGTTTCAACCTGCCGCATTCTCCGCACCAGGTCAATGCCGGCAACAATGTTTCCCCACTGATCGCTGCCGCCAATCTGTAGACGGCAGCCGTGGGTATCATAGAGCTGGAGAAAGTCGTAGGCCTGCAACAGCATGTAATTGAATTCAATGAAATTAAGGCCATCCTCGGATTCCAGCCGAACCCGGTAGCTTTCAGCGCGAAGCATCCGGTTGACCGAAAAATGACGTCCGATATCCCGCAGGAAATCAATGTATTTCAACCCTGCCAGCCAATCGGCATTATTTACCAGTTCGGCGCTGCCGCTGCCGAATTCAATGAACCGCGCGAGCTGGTCCTTGATCCCCCGGGCGTTTTGCTCCACGTCGGCCAGGGTCAGCAGCTTTCGCATCTCGGTCTTGCCGCTGGGGTCTCCCACCAAGCCGGTACCGCCCCCCACCAGCGCAATGGGGCGATGTCCGGCCTGCTGCATATGCGCAAGCGCCATTACAGGAAGCAAATGCCCCACATGAAGGCTCGGACCGGTCGGGTCAAATCCGGCGTAACAGGTTACCGGAGCGTTTTTTTCCACAAGCTCGTGGAGCTCCGCTTCATGCGTGGTGGCTTCAATAAAGCCCCGCTGCCGGAGAGTTTCAATCACGTTCATTGTGCTGAAATTTCCTTTTCCGTGTTCAAATAATGACGGTTTCGTAAAAGTCAATTTTGAGATGGCAAAGTAAAAAGTTAAAGATCAAGGCGCGCAAATCCCGAGGAATGCAGCGTACTTAATCGTACGTGAAATTCCGCAGGGATGCAGCGCAACGCAGATATTGGACTTTTTACGAAGCTATCAAGTAATGGTTCAAAAAACCATGCTGATCTGCAGGTTCCACTGGAAGCCTGAAAAGCAACCACGAAGAGCACGAAGCCCACGAAGAAGGATAAATTGTAAAAACAAAAACTTCGTGTTCTTCGTGGGCTTCGTGGTATGGATCAGGTATTCACCGAATTTCCCTTTTGCATCCGGCTTTTCAGAGGTAACAAAAATCGGGCGCCTTCGTCCAGTAACTATTTATTCGCGTATTCCACGGCCCGGGCTTCGCGGATCACCGTCACCTTGATCTGCCCGGGGAAAGTCAGTTTTTCCTCGATTTGCTTGGCAATGTCCTTGCTTAAAATCATGGCATTGTCATCCGACATTTTCCCGCCGTCCACGATCACCCGAAGCTCCCTTCCGGCCTGGATGGCATACGCATTGGCCACGCCCTTGGCCTCCTTGGCAATGGCCTCCAGATCTTCCAGGCGCTTGATGTAATTTTCAAGCAGTTCCTTTCTGGCCCCGGGACGCGCACCTGACAGGCTGTCTGCGGCCTGAACCAGCAAGTCATAAACCGATTCGGGAGTAACGTCTTCATGGTGGGCGGCAATGGCCTGAATCACCTTTGGCGATTCCCCGTGCTTCTTGGCAAGCCGCGCGCCGATTTCCGCATGAGATCCGTCCACCTCGTGGTCCACTGCCTTGCCGAGATCATGCAGCAACCCCATCCGCTTGGCAAGCTTGACGTTCAAGCCGAGTTCTCCGGCCATGGCGCCGCACAGAAAACCCACTTCAACGGAATGCTGCAGCACGTTCTGGGCATAACTGGTCCTGAACTTGAGCCGCCCCAAATACTTGATCAGCTCATTGGAAATCCCGTGTACACCCAGATCAAAGGCAGCCTGGTTGCCGGCCTCCTTGATCGTCGTTTCCACCTCCTGGTCGATCTTTTTGACCACGTCCTCGATCCGTGCGGGATGGATGCGGCCGTCCTCGATGAGACGAAGCAGGGAAAGCCGCGCAACTTCCCTGCGAACCGGATTAAATCCCGACAGGATCACCGCTTCGGGCGTATCATCAATAATCAGGTCAATGCCGGTGGCGGCTTCCAGGGCACGGATATTTCTGCCTTCCCGGCCGATGATCCGGCCCTTCATTTCGTCATCCGGCAACTGGACCACCGAAACCGTGCGCTCTGCAACAAAATCGCCCGCATAGCGCTGAATCGCCGTGGCCATAATCTTCTTTGCCTCTTTGTCGGCATTTTCCTTGGCCTCGGCCACGATCCGCTTGACCATCTTGGCGCTGTCATGACGGGCCTCGTTTTCCATGGACTGCATCAGCAGTTCCTTGGCCGCCTCCGCGGTCATGCCGGAAATGGACTCCAACTGGTTCTTCTGATCCTCGATAAGCTGCTGGTAATGTTTTTCCCGCTCTGCAATACCGGTCTCACGCTCCTGGAGTTCGCGCTCGAGCCGGGCATTTTCCTTGGCCTGGAGTTCGAGCTGTTCATTTCTCTTGTCCAGGTTCTCTTCCTTGGAATGCAGGCGCTTTTCCATTTTCTTGAGTTCATCGCGCGCCTCTGCGGTCTCGGCGTCAAAATCGGATTTCATTTTAAACAACCGATCCTTGGCCTCGAGCTGCGCCTCCTTAACCAGGGAATCGGCCTTGCGCTGGGCGCTGTCAACGATCATCCTGGATTTTTCCTCGGCATCGCGGATTTTCTGGCCGGCAAGCCGCTCTTTGAGCAGCTGGGATGCGACAACCCCCACCAAAATGCCGATGAAAGCTGCTAAAATATATGTTCCATACATCATTGCCCCCTAAACGTCACCTCCGCATGCCAGGGCTGATTTGCATAAAAGTCCCGATATTGGAGTTGACCTGATGTTGTCGGTTTTAAAAGGTGTCACGAATCGAGATGAGCACAGGGAAGGATATTGTGATGCATTCAGTCAGGATCCGGGGTCGCCCGGAATTGCGCAAGCACCCGAACTGAACAAAACCCTGGAAAAATGCGAATTTCAACGGGATAAGCACCCCGCCGTGCCGTGTTGAAAGAGCCTTGAACCGGGCTCATCAAGGTGGGCGCCTTATGGCTTCTTCAGGCTTTTCCGTACATGCGGAACTTGCACACCAAAACCAGTGAAGGCTCCCTTTTTTGTAGGTGTTGGGTCAAGGGGCACTGTTCAATCACGCACACAGCAGGGGAGCTTATTCTATCGGGTTCTTCCGTGAAATCATCCTTTTGGGCGCTCACGCGCGGTCTTTAAGCAAGCAGTCAACAGCACGAACTCGACACAATCATTTGGTCCATTGTCTCAGCACGACCCGCCACGGCGGATACAAATTCCCCGAATTGCATATCCAGCTCGGCGTGCTGCTTGGCAATGTTTAGCGCGGCAAGAACAACGATTGCCAGTTTGTTTGTCTTTTGCGCATGCAACGGAAACCGGGAGGCGACCTGGTTGACCTCGCCGACAAGATGAGCCGTCACATCCTTTGCATCAATCCTGCTGTCCTGGTCAACCTTGAAATTAAACGATTCTCCCAAAAGCTCAATGGTAATAATTTGTTCCAATCCTACCCGTTTCCCTTTGGATCGTGGTTCTTTTACTCTTCGGCTGCCGGATTTTCCGTTGCACTGTCGAGTTTGGCCAGCAGATGATCGATCCTTGATCGAATCTGCTCCTTCTGCCTTGAAAATTGATTCTCGTTTTCCGTTTTTTGTTCCAATTCCGATTCCAGCTTTTTGACCCTGCCTGACAAGTCTGCATTTTCCCGCTCAAGGTTCTGGCATCGCTCAATCAGGCTTTCCACCTTTTCGAGCAGGGTGTCAAACTGGTGCATCACTTCATCGGTTTCCACTGTTTCACCTCTTTATTTGTATATAAAATTCAATGCCAAGGAAGTCAAGGTTTTTCATTGCGATGAATAATGGCCTCCACCTTCTCAAGATCCGCCGGGCTGTTAATGCCGTGCATCTCGTTGTTATCCGAACAGAGCATCAGACCCACACGCTTGCCGTCTCCGGCGGCGATACCCACGATATCGGTCAGATACATCTCGGCCTGTGCATTATCCGTGCGGATCCGGGTCAGGGCATCTTCCAGAAAGTCCCGTGCAACGCAGTAAATGCCGGTATTCACCGTATTGATCGTCTTTTCCGCTTCCGAGGCGTCGGCTTCCTCCACGATCGATGCCACGGTGCCGTCTGATTTCTGTTTGAGCCTGCCGTAGCCCGCGGGGTTTTCCAACTGTGCCCCGAGGATGGTGACATCGAGCTTTTGGCCGATATGCGTGTCAATTAAGCGCTGCAGGGTATCCGGGGTAATCAGCGGCACATCGCCGCACAGAAACACCACGTGCCGAACATGATCGCCCAGGGCGGGCATGGCACACATTGCCGCGTGGCCGGTGCCCAACTGGCAATCCTGGTCGGCAAAGCCCACATTGGCATGCGCGGCTACCACATCCCGGACCGTTTCGGCCTGAATACCCACCACAACAACCACTTCCCTTCCCGCAATCCGGGTGGCCGCATCCACAACGTAGAGAAGCATCGGACGCCCCGCAACCGAATGAAGCACCTTGGCCTTATTCGAATTCATCCGGGTGCCCTTGCCCGCCGCCAGGATCACCACTGCCACCGTACCTGCTGTTTGGTCCGGATTCATCTTTTTTATCCACCCCGTGACATACCAAAAAGGGCAAATCAATGACATTGATTTGCCCTTTTCATCGTTGGAAACCTTTGTATATAGACCGAAGGACGGTTCTGCATACGGTCTTCTGAACTTTTTTAGTGTGTGCCGCCGCCCTGGGAAACCTCCATCCGCCCTAATGCCCGCTGCATTGCACCCCGGGCCCGGGCATAGTCTATATCTTCCTTCTGACTGGCCAGCCGCTCCTGGGCCCGTTCATATGCGGCTTTGGCACGCGAGTAATCAATATCTTCCTGCCGCTCAGCAGATTCGGCCAGAATGGTTACCCGGTCGGGCAGGGCCTCGGCAAATCCGCCGCTGACAAAAACGACCTGTTCATTGCCGCTGGAATCCTTGTAATGGACCTTACCAATCTGGAGCGATGTTAAAAAGGGCGTATGCCCGGAAAGGACACCGAATTCCCCGAGGGTTCCGGGTGCCATCACAATCTGTGCGGATTCGCTGACCGTGTATCTTTCCGGAGTCACGATTTCGAGTTGAATATCTTCAGCCATGCGCAGTTCCTCTTATTGCTTAAGATGCACCTAAATTGAGCGTTTCAAATTTTTACACGGATCAATATTTTGTATTTTTTTAA
>CAZTHW010000175.1:0-6050 GCA_964613595.1 uncultured Desulfobacteraceae bacterium
CGCCTATCTCGGGCGCTCTTCCATGTGGGCAATCAGCGGGGAGCCGGAGCGGAAAATCGACTACCAGATATGGTGCGGCCCCGCGATCGGCGCTTTTAACGAATGGGTCAAGGACTCTTTTCTCGAAAAAGCGGAGAACCGCGATTTTGCCACGATCGCGATGAATCTGCTGGTCGGGGCCGCTGTGCTCACCCGGGCAAACTGGCTGCAAACCCAGGGAATCTGTATGCCGCCCGAGGTTGTGCGTTTTTCGCCCATGCGGTTTGATGATTTGACGGCACTGGAGGCCAGCCCGGGAGCGGACACCGGAACCGGATTTGACCCCGGAAGAACCGGAAGTAATTCCTGGTAAATCTGTTGTCATCTCCCTTTTTTGATGTTACTTCTGAAAAATATACCCGGCAACTGCAGCATTCGGGATAAAACCGCACGCGGACGATTTCGCATCTTATGTATGATACATTTTTCGGCTTCCGGGAAAGGCCCTTCAAGTTGGTGCCCACGCCGGCTTACTTATACCTGAGCCGGAGTCATGAAGAGGCACTGGCCCACCTCAAGTACGCACTCGCGCAGGAAGAAGGATTTGTCGAGATTACCGGGGAAGTGGGCACCGGCAAGACCATGCTGTGCCGGGCTTTTCTCGAGGACCTCTCCCCTGAAGTGGAAACCGCCTATATTTTTAATCCCAGGCTGAATGCCAGGGGCCTTCTGCAGTCCATTAACGATGAGTTCGGGATTTGCTCCGGCGGCAGCAGCACCAAGGAACTCATTGACGCGTTAAACACCTTCCTGATGAGAAAAAGGGCCGCAGGCAGGCAGGTTGTTCTCATTATTGACGAGGCCCAGAACCTGGACAGGGATGTCCTCGAACAACTGCGGCTGCTGTCCAACCTGGAAACCGTGCACCACAAGCTGCTTCAGATTGTACTGGTCGGACAGCCGGAGCTGTCGGAAATGCTGGACGCCCATGAGCTCAGACAGCTTGCCCAGCGCATTTCCCTGTCCTGCCGTATTTGCCCCTTAAGTGCCGGGGAAACCGTCAATTATATTTTCCATCGGATTCATGTGGCTTCCCGGGCTCCGGGCGCCGTATCCTTTACCAGGCCCGCCCTGCGGCGGATTTATAAATTCAGCGGCGGCATTCCCCGCCTGATCAACATTGTCTGCGATCGGGCCCTGCTGCTGGCATTCAACAACAATACGAAAAAAATCAACGGCAGTACCGTCAGGCAGGCCATTGCCGAACTCTCCACCCGGCAGTTGGATGGGCCCGTTTCAGGCCGGAAAGCTTCCACCGTGCCCGCATTGGTGCTGGCAGCCTTGGTTGTCGCTTTTGCTGGGATTGTTTTTTATCAGCTCGACCGGGTAAACGTTGCCGGAATTCAGGCCGGGGTGCACAACGGGAGCAATGAAGAACCCATCGCACCTGCTCAGGCAAAATCCCCGCCGGAAGACAGCGAAACTGTAACCCTGGATCTGCCGGTTCGTGCGGCCAAATCCGAGATCAGTCCACGGCACAAAGACCTTGAGGAATTGATCCGCACCATGGGTCCGGATTCCGGAATTTCGGCAATGTCATATTTGCTTTCCCTCTGGCATGTGGATGTTCGGGGAGTTATGCGGGAAGCATCCATCGATGAACCGGAAGCCTTTTTTCGGCGGATGTCTGAAAAGTACGGCTTTGAACTGTATACGATCGAGCAGGACCTGGACCTGCTCCGGAAGACCGATCTGCCGGCAATTCTGTCTTTTACCGGTTCAAAAATGCAGAAACGCGCATTTTTGACAGTGGTTGCGGCCAGCAATGACACCCTCACGTTTTACCATCCCCGAACCGAGGGTTTTTACCAAGTGCCGATCGAGACAGTCGGCGCATTGTGGGCCGGGAAAGCCTATGTGTTATGGGAAAACCCGCGCGGTATCGATGGCGTGATCGGAGTGGAGGACAGCGCCCTGTCCGTGGCCGAACTGCAGCTTTTACTCCGGGATATCGGCATGAGCGATGTAAAAATCACCGGCACCTATGGTGCCGCAACCCGGACGGCGGTCAGAAGAATTCAGGCCGAGCATGGGCTTGCGGTTGACGGTAAAGTGGGGCCCCTGACCAAGATCATCCTGTACCGGCTGCATGCCCCGGCCGATATGCCCCGGATTGCGCCTCGAAGTTCAAAGGATTCGTGATTTGAGCGCCATTCTGGATGCATTAAAGAAACTGGAAGCAGAAACCGCATCGCCCGGGAGCGGGCAGGGCACAGCGGCGTCTTTCACCAAATCGTTCCGGGTGCGGCCGGTGTTTGTAATAGCCGGGGGAGTGGTGCTTTTTCTTGTTTTTGCAGCGGGTATATGGAAACTGGCCACCCTATCAGTCAACCCCACGGCTGCAGATACCCGGGCGGCCAAAACCCGGGTCCGGTTGGACTTGCCGGCCCGGGAAGATGGCCTGAGCCAACAGGCAAAGCAATCCCCGGGTGTCGTCCTGGCGCAAGCTGATCCGGCTGCGGGGGATACAGACGGGGCAGAACCGGATGCCGGAAAACCTGAATCCGGGAGTTTCGATGAAGCCGGGATCACCTCCGAATCCGAATCTCAGGCCCGGGGGAAACAATCCGGCAAGAAGGCCCGGCAACAGACCGAGAAGTCGCCCGAAACCGGAGACTCTCAGACCCGGTCAGGGTCGGATACGGCGGAAACCCGTCAAAAGTCGGTTTCAAAGGAGCCTGCCCAACCAGAGACCGCGTCCGAACCGGAAATCATGGAAGACGGTCCGCTGACGCTGCAGGCCATTTCATGGGCAGATGCGCCGGAAAACCGAATCGCGGTGATTAACGGTAAAATATGCCGGCAAAAGGAGCGCATTGACGGCTACCGGATCCAGACCATCAATCCCGATGACGTGCGGGTGACCGATGGCGAAAAGACCTGGCGGCTGAGCTTCGGGATAAGGTAGGGTTTTGTCCGGACTGCCTGACCTTTTAGGTCTGGGTTCCGTGGGGTGTGGTGGTTTGTTGAAGATTATTTCTTGACTGTATATCCTTCTGCTTCCAGTTCTTCTTTAAGCATGTCCCGCCGGTCTCCCTGGATTTCGATCACGCCGTTTTTTACGGTGCCTCCGCTGCCGCATTTGGCTTTTAACCGCCTGGCCAGCTGCTTGAGCCCATCGCCTTCCAGCGGAACTCCGGTAATGAGCGTAACACCCTTGCCCTTGCGGCCCTTGGTCTCCCGCCGGACCCGGATAATGCCGTCTGCGGCCGGCTGGGCCGGTTCTTGTCCGCACCGGCATTTTTTAAGGGATTTGCCGCACTTCGGACACTTTCCGCTGTTTTCCGTGGAATATACAAGACGCGTGCTGTCATCTGTGTTGCGATTCATAAAGCCTCTTCATGTGCGGGGATGGATTTCAAACCGGTTGCCGCCTTGTTTGAAAATGGGATGATCTCAGATCGTCCGGCTTTTCCTGCGCCGGGCATAGGCGGCAACCTCGAGCCCGGCCACGCATCCTTCGCCCACGGACTTGGCCACCTGCCAGGGCGGCCCGCAGATGTCGCCTGCGGCATAAACGCCGGGCAGATTGGTTTCCTGCTTTTTGTTTACGGATACATACTGCATTGTATCGTCGAGAATCACCCCCAGGTTCCCTGCAAGCGCAACAGCGCCTTTGGCACCCAGTTCAACGAAAAGTCCCTTGACGGCAAGTTCGGTGTCATCATCGAGCCGTACGCCGGCGACAGTGTTGTCGCCCTTGATATTTGTGACCTTCCGGCCTTCATGCACGATAACATTGCTGTCTTTCAGGCGTTGCGCAAGCTGTTTGCCGACATCCAGCTTATCACAGATCAAGTGGATTTCACTGGTATAAGATTCCAGGGTCAGGGCGCCGCTTACGGCCGCACTGCCTCCGCCCACGATTGCCACCGGTTCGTCTCTGTACAGGGGGCCGTCACAGTCTACACAATAACTCACGCCCTTGCCCACCAGGCCCTTTTCCCCGGACAGGCCCAGGGTATTTCTGGAAACGCCCATGGCCAGAACCAGTGCATGCGTTTTTAATCGCTGACCGCTTTCAATTTCCACGATATAAACGTCTTCATCGCGATCCAGCAACATGATATCTTCTTCCAGGAATCCAGCACCGGCGGCTTCGGCCTTTTCTCTGGCGATTTGAAGCATTTCCGAGCCGGAACGGCCTTCTATGCAGCAAAAATTTTCGATATGTGCCTGAAAGGCGCTGCTTTTTGCAATTTTCCCGATCACCAGAACTGAAACTTTCCGGCGAACCGCGTGCAGGGCGGCCTGCAGGCCTGCCGGTCCGGCACCGAGGATAATTACATCATAAAATTCTTCCGTCATTTCACAACCTCCATGGACTTAGACCTAAATTGAGCGATTTTCAATTTTGCCGCATCTACTTCGTCAGATGCAGTCTCGCATAGTCCACTATAGCTCGTCTGCATCTTCCTTGTATCTGCGACATACTTGAAAATCGCTCAATTTAGGTTACAATCTGTTCAATCTTTCGAATAAACCTTTTTTCCCCTTCACTTCCATCTTCTCATAAATCCGGAGCATGTAGGTCTTTACCGTGGATTCCGAGATTTTCAGTTCCTGTGCGGTCTCTCGATATGTCCGGCCGGCGGCCACTTTTTCCAATACCCGGAATTCGCGCGCAGAGAGCAACAGGCGCAGATAATCGGGCAATACTTGATTGGCCGCATGGTCATTATCTGGAGCAGGTAAAGGCGGTTGCGGTGCTGCCGGGAACGCATCAGGTGCAGGCGTACTTTTGTATTCTGTAACAGCCAGATCCGGTTTTGTATCAGGTGCAGGAGGGATTTGTTTGCCCCGAACTCCGGCAATATCATTATATCGTCCCAGGAAATACAGGGTGATAATCGAAATATTGAGCACCAGGTGACCGCTTATCACGATGGCTTCGGTCATGTCTGCAAAATACTGCCCCACGATTTTACCGCCAAGTATCCCGGCACACATCAGGGCCAATCCGATACCAAAAGCCCTGATCGGTGCGGGCAGGGCCAGCAGGATGGCAATTAACACCAGGTCGACAAATCCGGCGGCTGCCTGCATGGCAAACATCCCGATATTAACCGACAGCGGCAGGTTCGCGCTCTGTAAAAAGGTAAATGCAACCATTGCCAGTATCACCCCGCATACCAGCGCCAGATCCCTGTTTTTCTGCACGAGCCAGTAGCAGGAAATTACTGCCAGTGCATAAAAGAGCAATTCCCCTCCCGGCAGCAGCGCAGCCTGATCATAAGCCGGCATCATGAAAATATACATCAGGCCGCTGACCACCTGGAAAACCAGAATGAACAGCAGATAATGCCACAGATTTTCCCTAACGGGGTGCGGTGTAATCTCCGGCAGACGCCGGGTTAAAACCGGAATGGCGATCAAAGGGATTGCGACCAGGAAAAACTGCCAGAAGCTCCCCTGCGGCTGGATGTTGATTGGCAGAAACAGGAGATTGGCAATTACCAGCCCGGATGCCCCGCAAAGAAGCGGTGCGCTGCTTTGCCGAAGGCTGATGCAGGCGCTCACGGCCACTACTGCGCCGGTTGCCCCCAGGATCATCAAAATCCCCGGATTAAAGACAGGATTTGCCAGAACGAGTGCCGGGGTCAGCACCCCGGTAAGAACACAGCCAGAGGGTATGATCCGGATAAAAAAACGATACGGACAGAAAAGGCCGATGAGCAGAAGCGATACAATGTGTACTGGCAGGAAAAAGTCAGTGGCATGGAAAATATTGATCGCAGATAGCAGGGGGCCGTCCATGGCAACAGACAGCAGCCAGAGCACAAACCCGGCAAAGCAGATGATGGGGTATACGTATGATGATCTTATGGTCACGGAAGTGATTTCGCCTGACACTTAAAATTTTAGACTGGAAGTTTACAAAAAGACGACAGGAAAAGCAAAAAAAAATGAAAAGTTTACAAGACGGCGACTTGCGCATCCAACACTTACAAGTATAAAGACCAATATATGATGGTTTTGTAAAATGCTGTTTATTCCGCCAGGGCGGTATT
>CAZTHW010000176.1:0-6045 GCA_964613595.1 uncultured Desulfobacteraceae bacterium
GGGGAGATTTCCACGCCCCGGTTCAACGGTCCGGGATGCATGATCAGCGCATCCGGTTTGATCCGGCCAAGCCGCTGCTCGTTTAACCCATACTGCCTGGCGTATTCGCGTTCCGTGGGAAACAGAAAACGCCGCATTCGCTCCTTTTGAATCCGAAGCATGATAATAACATCCGCATCTGTCAAAGCTTCGTCCACGCTGGAGGCCACTTGCGCACCGAGATGTTCGATACCCGGCGGGATCATGGTGGGCGGACCTGCTACGCGAACGCTGGCGCCCATCTTGGTAAACCCGACAATATTGGATCGGGCCACCCGGCTGTGGGAGATGTCTCCGATGATCGCCACATTCAGCCCTTCCAGTCCGCCCTTTTTCTCCTTTACCGTCATCATGTCGAGCAGCGCCTGGGTGGGATGCGCATGCATGCCGTCGCCGGCATTGATGATCGAAACATCCAAGGTACGGGCCAGCAGATGCGGTGCGCCGGCAGAGGAATGGCGCATGACAATGATATCCGGCTTCATGGCCTGGAGATTGCTTGCGGTATCCCGCAGGGTTTCGCCTTTGACAATGCTGCTGGAGGCAGCGGCAATGGCAAGACTGTCAGCGGAAAGTCGTTTTGCGGCAATATCGAAGGACACCCGGGTACGGGTGCTGGGTTCCATGAAAAGCAGGACAATGGTCTGCCCGCGCAGCGTGGGCACTTTTTTGATCGGCCGCTCCGAGATTTCCTTCAAGCCAAAGGCGGTTTCAAAGATGAGTCCGATTTCAACGGGCGAAAGCAGTTCAATGTCCAGGATGTCCTTTTTTGTCCACTGCATCGGCAGACCCTTGATTGTTAGTGCAGCACCTTTCCGATTCGGCCCCACCTGACCCCGAAAGCCTCACTGTCCCAGGACCAGTAGATGATAAAGGCCTCCCCCTTGATGGCCCCTTCCTTGACATATCCCCAGAAACGGCTGTCGTAGCTGTGGTCCCGGTTGTCTCCCATAACAAAATACGAGTCCACCGGAACTGTCACCGGCCCGTAATTATCCCGCCTGCCCGGAACCACATCATAGTCTGTTTTCTTTATCGTGTATTGATCGGCCCGTTTGCCGTTTACATAGACTTTCTTATCTTTGATCCGGATGAGATCTCCCGGAACTCCGATTACCCGTTTGATAAAATCCTTATCCGGTTCCACGGGGTATTCAAACACGATGATATCCCCTCTTTCCGGTTCGCTAACAGGGATAATGGTGGTGTTTGTGATCGGCAACTTGACCCCGTATATGAACTTGTTTACCAGGATATGGTCTCCGACCTGGAGGGTCGGTTCCATGGATCCGGACGGGATTTTAAATGCCTGAACCACAAATGCCCGGATAAAAAGCGCCAGAAGAACCGCGATCACGATGGCTTCAAGATTTTCCCGAAGCCGGCTCTTGCTTTTTTTCCCGGTCTGCTCCGAATTTTCTATGGTTTCTGCCTTTTTCTTCAATTTCAGCAATCAGATCGAATTTAACTTAACTTACCCGGGATATCAACCGGCTTACTCCCTGCTGAGCAAGGTCCGGACATGCTCCAGCTTTGCCGCGATGTTGTTTTGAATCCAGGACCCGTCCCACCATTCCACCGGATTGACAAACACATCCTGGATGAACATGCCGAAATGCAAATGATCTCCGCCTGCCAGGCCCGTGCTGCCGGTATATCCGATCACGTCGGACTGATCCACCACCTGGCCTTCTTCCACCAGGCTCCGACTGAGATGGGCATACACGGAAAACAGGCCGAAGCCGTGATCAATGGTAACGACATTGCCGTATATGCCGGCCTGCCCGACAAAGGCCACCCGCCCCGCATTGGCCGCAGGTACTTGCGCCTGCCGGGTAGAGGCCAGATCAATACCCAAGTGCACCTGCTTGTCTATAACCTCTCCTTTGTGAACATATGTCCGGCGGTCGGCAAAGGCCGCCTTTCTTGCGGAATTGGGCAGCCGCGTAAACGCGCCGGACCAGTGCATGCGGGTATCGGTTTTTCCGGCCGCGGAAAGAATGGTCTGGTTGTTTCTGCGCCGCAGTTCCTGATTGATAAACAGAAACTGCTTTACCGGATCGGCATTTTCCGGCATGCCGGCGGCTCCCCGGAACCCGGGCAGGATCTTTCTTAAAAACTGCTCGGATATATTGAGCCGCTCGGCATCGAAGCGTCCTTTGCCGAGATAATAATGAAATCCGGTGCGCGCGGAATTGCCGGCACGATCCACGGCCCGCACGTGCATATCCGCATCCGCCGGCTGGTCATGACCGACTCCGAAAAACGATAGATACACATCCGGATCGTCGAAATAACCGCTGTATCCCGGGAAGAAATGTCCGTCCACGGAAACGCCGTGCTTTTTGCACGCCTCTGAAAGCCGATAAATGAGCAGACCGGATCCGCCCTGCCGGATATTGTGCTGGCGGGTAAGCACCTCCGCCCGCGGTGGCACGGTGTCAATGACCAGTTCTTTTTCAATATAGGCCCGGTTGCCGGAAAACCAGCCCCGCCAGGAATGGTCCCGCACCGATACGCGCAGCAATGCCTTTCCTTCAGAGAACCCCAGATCCCCGGGCTTGACTTCCAGGGAAAAACTTCTTTTGCCGCCTTTTGCCAAGGCCTCAGGCGCCTGCCAGGTCTGCTCCTTGAGCACAACTTCCTGGCCCTCCTGCATCAAGGCAACCCAGACCTTGCGAATCCCGCTGTCCGGATCTTCTACAGAAACCGGAATCCGCGCGTCAGCGGCAATGTAGTCATCCGTCATTTCAAGATTGATTACCGGCGGCTTGCCTTCAAACTTGACGATCAGCAGCCACACTGCCCCGGCAAGCACCACCAGGCACAATACGGTAAGCAACCCGTACTTGAAACGTTTTCCGCTTCCCTTCTTTTTCGACCTCATGTGCTCCTGTTTCCTTATGTCATTTTTATTGAACCGTATCTTTAGCAGGTCGGCGATTTTGTGGCAAGGCCTTATTTTCGCATCTTGACTTTTGCAGACGTGCGGGGTAACAGGAGGCATGGATTTTGCTGCAAAGGCCCCGGGTTGCTGAAATCAACCCCGATTCTAACGTGCTATGCAAAAACGTGGCCGGAGATAGCAGGCCGGCAAACAGCATACCACTCGTGCAGTCACGAGGCGACGGAAAAAAATGCAATAAAAATGTCCTGCTCCGCGATCTGTAGTGAAACCTAAATTGAGCGATTTTCAAGTTTTAACACCTGAAAATTACTTAATTCCTTTAAAAAATTAATCCGTGTAAAAATTTGAAACGCTCATTTTAGGTGAAAGGAAGACAGAATTGGAACCGGTTTATATAAATCATATACCAGTGGGCGGCAAAAGCCCGTTTGTCCTTGTGGCCGGACCGTGCGTAATTGAAAGCCGGGATATGGTGATGCATGTCGCCCGCAGACTCAAGGAAATCACCGAGCGCCTGGAAATCCCCTTTATCTTCAAGGCCTCTTATGACAAGGCGAACCGAACCTCGATTCGTTCGTTTCGCGGGCCGGGAGAAAAAGCCGGGCTTGCGGTGCTGGCCGAAATCAGGCGTGAACTGGAGATCCCGGTGGTTTCGGACATACACCTGCCCGGGCAGGCCGCTGCCGCCGCAGAAGTGCTCGATGTAATCCAGGTTCCGGCATTTCTGTGCCGCCAGACAGACCTGATTGTTGCGGCCGCGCGCACCGGCAAACCCGTAAACATTAAAAAGGGCCAGTTCCTGGCGCCATGGGACATGGCCAACGTGGTTGAAAAGGCAAGAGATGCGGGCAACGCACAAGTTCTGCTAACCGAGCGGGGCGCATCCTTCGGTTACAACAACCTGGTGGCGGATATGCGAAGCATCCCGATCATGCAGGAAACCGGATGCCCGGTCATATTTGACGCCACCCACAGCGTCCAGCTTCCGGGCGGGGCCGGCGGCGCATCTGCCGGACAGCGCCAATTCGCACCGCTTCTGGCCAGGGCCGCACTGGCCGCGGGTACGGACGGCATATTTGTCGAGGTGCATCCGGATCCGGACCAGGCCCTTTCCGACGGTCCAAACTCAATTCACCTGGAAACTATGGAACAGATGCTGATGCAATTCAAGGCGATTTCCCAGGCGCAGGCGCAATTTTGACAATGACCGATGCCAGGCTGAAAAACATCATACTTCTGATACTTGACGTCGACGGGGTGTTAACCCCCGGAGAAATAACATATACGGGTGCCGACCGCGAATCCAAGACATTTCACGTCAAGGACGGTTTCGGCATCCGCATGTTACGGGACGCCGGCCTCATGGTGGGAGTAATTACAGGCCGGCAGTCCGAAGCATTGGATCGCCGGGCGGCAGAACTGAAACTCGATTTTTGTTATAGCGGGATCGGCGACAAGTCCGCACTGCTGGCACCGATCCTGAAACAAAACGGATGCCTGCCGGAAAATGTGGCCTTTATGGGAGATGATCTCCCGGATATTGCCATCATGAAAAGCGTCGGGGTCGGCATTGCCGTTGCAGATGCCCATCCGGAGGTCATCAAATCCGCAGATATTGTCACCCGGCAATGCGGCGGAAAAGGAGCGGTTCGCGAAATTTGCGAGCGCATCCTGAAGGTCAGGGGGCTCTGGGAGGAAATCCTTCAATATTGGCTACAGGCGGCACTTTGAAATTACCCGGGGCGCATCGGTACAAACGGATATTAACGCTTGTCATCATTATACTGGCCGGCCTGCTGGTGTTTGCGTTTGTCCGCTCCCGGATGCAGACACGCTCGGTGGAAAAACCCGATGCCCCGGAGGATTCAGCAGCCACCCTGTCGATAAACGGGTTCCGGCATACGGCCACCCGCGAGGCAAGGACTTCCTGGATCCTGGAGGCGACAACGGCAAAGCTGTATTCCGGCGAAAACCGGGCGACCCTGTCGGACGTGCAAATGCGGTTTTTCCCGGAGGACAGAGACGAAGTCCGTTTAACCGCTGAAAAGGGACAGTTCAATACACAGACCCGGAACGTCTCAGTGAGCGGATCTGTGGTCTGCCGGTATTCCGGATACGTGCTGAATACCGAAAACTTGCATTATCAGCACGACTCCAATATAATATATGCAGAAACAAAAATCGCGGTTGCCGGGCAAAACTCGCGATTTACGGCAGATTCCGGCGAATTTGAGATCAATACCGGAATCCTGAGATTAAATGGTAACGTGAAAGCACAGATAAACCAAATTGACAAAGACTAAAGGCTTCATACCGCAGCAAATACCGGCACACCTGTTTTTGGCCGCCGGCCTGTGCCTGGTGTGCCTGGTCCTTTTTTTCCTCACGCCTGCACAATCAGCAGGCATGTTCGCGCCCGGGGGCGGGGAGATCAATATCACGGCACAGCGGATGGTGATGCAATCCGAGCGGAATGTGGCTGAATTCATAGGCGAAGTCCATGCCACCCAGGCCGATACCACAGTTCGCTCCGAAAGCCTGAAAGTTTTTTACAAATCCGGGACCGACTCGGATATGCAGGAGGGCGGCGTAAACGAAGCGGCTATCCGGCGGGTGACTGCCTCGGGCAGCGTGATTATTGATTTTCAGGACAGCACCGCCTACTGTGAAAAGGCGGTATACACGGCAAAAGACGGAATGCTGGTGCTCACAGGCAATACCGCCCGGATTGAAGGCAGAGGCAGCGTGATTACCGGCAGGGAAATCACCTTGAATCGCAACACCGGGGAAGTGGTTGTCAGCGGTGACAACGACGGCCGGGTGGAAGCCGTTTTCCAATCCGGTTCCGAACCAAACGGCGATACGGGCAGCCGTGGCCGATCCAACGGTGCACAGAAATGACAAGACAACTGGGGCTCAAAGACCTGGTAAAAACCTACCACGGCAGAAAAGTTGTCGACAGTGTAAACCTCGAAGTCTCCGGCGGCGAGGTAGTCGGCCTGCTGGGTCCCAACGGGGCGGGCAAAACCACCACGTTTTACATGACCGTGGGCATGATCCGGCCCGAGGCCGGCCAAGTGGTTCTCGATGAAGAGGAC
>CAZTHW010000177.1:0-6007 GCA_964613595.1 uncultured Desulfobacteraceae bacterium
GATCCAGGCGGTCATGTTCCGGGGCCAGAACCGGAATCTGAAGTTCATGCCCGAAGACGGCATGACGGTTACGGGATTCGGCCGGGTATCGGTGTATGCACCCCGGGGCAATTACCAGGTGATCCTGGAATACCTGGAACCTTCCGGCGCAGGAGCCCTTCAGGCGGCATTTGAGCAACTTAAGGCCAAACTGGCAGACGAAGGTCTTTTTGACGCGCAATACAAGAAAAAGATTCCCTTTCTACCGGCCAAGGTGGCGGTGATCAGTTCTGCAACCGGTTCGGTGGTTCATGATATCCTGCGGGTCATGCACCGCCGCTTTCCCAACATGCCGGTGGTCATCATACCTGCGGCTGTTCAGGGCGACGAAGCTGTCGCCCAGCTCACGGCTGCACTGCACCTGGCAGATGCACATGCCGGTGCCGACGTTGCGATTATTGCCCGGGGCGGCGGCTCGCTGGAAGACCTGGCGGCGTTTAATTCAGAGGAAGTGGCCCGGGCGATTTTTGCCTCCCGGGTGCCGGTGATATCCGCTGTGGGCCATGAGACAGACTTCACCATTGCCGATTTTGTTTCAGACCTGCGTGCGCCCACGCCGTCAGCCGCAGCCGAGTTGGCCGTGCCGGTTAAGGCGGACGTGTTATACACGCTTCAGGCCTATACCCGCAGGATGCACGCGCGGATTTCCAGGCAGATCCAGGAGCAGCGCCAATACCTGGAAAAACTGGGCCGCCGCATGGTCCATCCCAGGCGGCGACTGGATGATTTGCGTCTTCGGCTGGACGAGGATTATACTAGGTTAAAAAACGCCATGGACCGGCTGATCAGCCGGAAGCGCGAACGCCTGACCTGGCAGAAAAAACGTCTTTTTGCCGCGCCGATCCAGGCGCGCATCCGGGCTCTGGCAGATCGCCGGGCCCACCTGGAAGGCCGGTTAAAGACCGCGGCTGCCGCTGAATTGCAGCGCAAGCACGCTGCACTCGAGTCCCTTTACGGCCGGATGTATGCCCTGAGTCCGGCTGCCGTGCTCGAGCGCGGCTACAGCATCACCCGCCGCCTGCCAGACGGTGCGGTGCTCACGGATGCCGCCGCGGCAGAACCCGGCTGGGATGTTGAAGTATTGCTTGCAAAAGGAAGTATAACTGCCCGTATTCAAAAGGTAAACAAAAATGGCAAAAAAGAGTTTTGAAGAATCCATGAACCAGCTCGAAAAAATCGTTGAGGAGCTGGAAGCCGGTAACCTGCCCCTGGACAAGGCGCTCAAAAGATTCGAGGAAGGCGTGAAGCTTTCCCATTCCTGTTTCGAAAAACTCGATGAAACAGAAAAAAAGATCACCCGCCTGATGCAGCAGCAGGACGGATCGGCCCGGGAGACCCCGTTTATGGCGGAATCCGATTCAACAGATCAGAATTCTTCGGGAAATGAATAACACCAAGGCATGTGACAAACCTTTTGATCTGCGGACATATCTGGAAGACCGGCGCAGCCGCATTGATGCCCGGCTCGAGCAGATGCTTGCGTGCAGCCGCGCCGAAACAAGGGTGTGCGCGGCCATGTGCCATTCCCTGATGGCTTCTGGAAAGCGGTTCCGGCCGGTGCTGTGCCTGGCTGCGGCAGAAGCCGTGGGATGTGTGACCGAATCCGTGCTTCAGACCGCCTGTGCCATTGAAATGATTCATACCTATTCCCTGATCCATGACGATCTGCCGGCAATGGATAATGACGATGTGCGCCGGGGCCGGTCCACCTGCCACGTGGCTTTTGACGAGGCCACCGCCATCCTGGCCGGAGACGCCCTGTTAACGCTTGCCTTTGAAACCCTGGCAGACTGCGGCCGGTATCCGGAAACCAAACCCGGCCAGATTTTACGGGTGATCGGCAGGATCGGCGGGGCAGCCGGGTACCGGGGGATGATCGAAGGCCAGATGCGCGATATGCAGGCCGAACAGGCGCCCCTGGAACTGGATTCGCTGAAAGAAATGCACCGGAAGAAAACCGGAGCCCTGATCGAGGCTGCCGTGGTTTCCGGGGCGCTGCTGGCACGCGCAGACGCCAGCCAGACAGAGGCCCTGCAGGTGTATGCCGAAAACATCGGGCTGGCCTTTCAGGTCACGGATGATATTTTAAACGTGCGCGGCGACCCGCAAACCATGGGCAAGGCCTCCGGAACCGACCAGGCCCGGGGCAAGTCTACTTACCCGGCGATTATGGGCCTGTCCCGGGCTGATGAATATGCGGACAGTCTTGTGGATAATGCCTTGCAGGCCATCGCGATTTTTGATACCAAAGCAAAGCCGCTCACCGCGCTGGCAAGATATATCATTGAGCGGAACAAATAAACACAGCCACAACGACAACCCAAAGCTGAAGAAGCTGAAATAAAGGAGATCCCGTTTCATTGGGCTTGCTTGAAAACATCAACTCCCCGGCTGATCTGAAAAAACTGCCCAGCACTGAGCTGCCCGCCCTGGCCCGGGAAATCCGGCAGCAGATCGTGGACGTGGTATCGCATACCGGCGGGCACCTGGCCTCCAATCTCGGGGTGGTGGAACTGACAATCGCGATTCATTACGTGTTTGACCTGCCCGCGGACAAGCTGATCTGGGATGTGGGCCACCAGTCCTACACCCACAAGCTGCTGACCGGAAGGCGGGACCGGTTTTCCACGCTGCGGCAGTTCGGGGGGATTTCCGGTTTTCCAAAGATTACGGAAAGCCCGTATGACGCATTTACCACCGGTCATTCCAGCACCTCGATTTCCGCCGGGCTGGGCATGTCGTGTGCCAAGCGTTTGAAAAAGCAGGATACCAAAGTAATCGCGGTGATCGGGGACGGATCCATGACCGCGGGGCTGGCATACGAGGCATTAAACCAGGCCGGAGACATTCACAAGGACCTGATTGTCATATTAAATGATAATGAAATGTCGATTTCGCCCAATGTCGGCGCCCTCTCCTCTTTGCTGAGCCGGACGTTTTCGGCAAGATCCATACAGGATCTGCGAAAGGATTTCGGCGAACTGCTGCGCTCCTTGCCCAAAATCGGAACCGATGCCTACCAGTTTGCCAAGCGGGCAGAAGAGTCGTTCAAGGCGTTTGTCACACCGGGCATGCTGTTTGAGGCGTTTAACTTCGAGTATTTCGGCCCCATCAAGGGCCACCGGATCGACCATCTAATTGAAATCCTGGAAAACATCAAAAATCTGGACGAACCCGTGCTGCTGCACGTGTCCACCAAAAAGGGACAGGGATATGCCCCGGCCGAGCAAAACCCCGTGTATTTTCACGGTGTTGAGTGTTTTGACGCAAAGACCGGCCACCGGGTGTCCTGCAGCACTGTGCCATCTTACACGGAGGTTTTCGGCAAAACCATGGTGCGACTGGCCCGGGACAATGAAAAAATCGTGGCCGTGACCGCGGCCATGCCCGAAGGTACCGGCCTGGTGGAGTTTTCCCGGCAGTTTCCGGACCGGTTCTATGACGTTGGGATTGCTGAAGCCCACGGGGTGACATTTGCCGCAAGCATGGCCGTGGAGGGATTAAAACCCGTGGTGGCCATTTATTCGACTTTTCTCCAGCGGGCCTATGACCAGGTGCTCCATGATGTGTGCCTGGAAAATCTCCCGGTTGTTTTTGCCCTGGACCGCGGCGGCATTGTTGGAGAAGACGGCCCCACCCATCACGGACTTTTTGACCTGACCTACCTTCGCGCCCTGCCCAACATGGTGATCATGGCGCCAAAGGACGAAAACGAGCTCCAGCGGATGCTTTTGACCGCTGTGAATCACGCCGGTCCGGTTGCCGTGCGTTATCCCCGGGGCAAAGGAACCGGCGTGCAGCCTGAAAAAGTCGACAAGCCCGTTGCCATCGGAAAAGGCGAAATCCTGGCAAAAGGAGAAGATGTTTTGATCCTGGCCCTCGGGTATTGTGTCACCGAGGCCATGGAAGCAAAACGCATGCTTGCCGACTCGGACAACATATCTGCCACAGTGGTAAACGCCCGGTTTGCCAAGCCCGTGGATTCCGAGTTGATCAGCGGCTTGATCCAAAAAATCCCCCGGGTCGTCACGATTGAGGAAAACGTTGTGCACGGCGGGTTTGGAAGCGCGGTGC
The DNA here is from genome assembly GCA_964613595.1 of uncultured Desulfobacteraceae bacterium. GTDB lineage: Bacteria > Desulfobacterota > Desulfobacteria > Desulfobacterales > Desulfosalsimonadaceae > Desulfosalsimonas. The sequence continues at coordinate 4,114 of CAZTHW010000177.1, forward strand.
TCGAAGCCATGGCAGAGTTGGGCATCTCCAATTTCCGCATAACCCGGCTGGGCATTCAGGACACCTTTGTCACGCACGGCGCCAAGGAAGAGCTCCGGGCGCATTACGGGGTGGATGCCAATGCCGTGGCTGCCGCGGCCAGAAAGTTGTGCCGGAAAAAACAGGCGATATGAGCAAATCGCGGGCGGGCAAAAAGCGCCTGGATCTCCGGGTGGTGGAGCTGGGCCTGGCCGGGAGCCGCCAGCGGGCCCAATCTCTGATCATGGCCGGTCAGATCCTGGTCAATGATCATCCCGTGGACAAGCCCGGCACGCTTGTGGCAGAAGATGCGCATGTGGCCAGCCGGGCCCCGGACCTGGCATATGTTTCCCGGGGCGGACTGAAACTGGCCCATGCCCTGGCGCATTACCGGGTGGATGTAAAGGGGTTTGCCTGCCTGGATGTGGGCGCATCCACCGGCGGTTTCACGGATTGCCTGCTTCAAAACGGCGCAGCGCATGTCCATGCCGTGGACGTGGGCTACGGCCAGCTGGCCTGGAAACTCCGGCAGGATCCCAGGGTTACGGTGCTCGAGCGCACCAACATCCGATATGTCACACGGGACGGGCTTGCCGGGGACTTTGACCTTGCCGCCATTGACGTGTCCTTTATCTCCCTGCGCATTGTCGTGCCGGTGGTGCAGCAGTTTGTCAGACCCGGCGGCCTGATTTTCGCCCTGATCAAGCCCCAGTTTGAAGTGGGGCGCCGGGAAGTGGGCAAAGGGGGCGTGGTCCGGGATCCGGAGCTTCACCAGCGGGTGATTGCCGAGTTTTTTGAATTCTTCCGTGAATGTGGACTCAGCGCTGAAGAACCCACCCCCTCGCCAATTCTGGGTCCCGGCGGAAACCGGGAATTTATTCAAATGCTGCGGATTCCTGCATCTTAGGGTTGATTTTTTGCGGCTGAATGTATACAAATTTGGACCAAGCAACAGGTCCATTTCCGCATGTAAATCCAGCAGAATAGAGAGGAGTTAAACGTGCTATGACAGAAAACCTGAGAAACATCGCCCTGATCGGACACGGCGGATCCGGCAAGACCTCCCTGGCCGAAGCCCTGCTCTACAATGCAGGAGTGACCAAAAGATTTGGCAGCGTGGACGAAGGCAATTCCGTTCTGGATTTCGAACCCGAGGAAGTCAAGCGCGGAAGCAGCATTTCAACCGCCTTTCACCGGTTTGCCTGGAAAAAGTGCCAGGTGAACCTGATTGATACCCCGGGCGACCAGAATTTCTTTTCAGATACCCGGATGTGCATGCAGGCTGCAGACGGCGCGGTCACGGTTATTGACGCCATTGACGGCATCAAGGTGCAGTCTGAACAGGCCTGGGAATATGCAGACGAATTCGGCCTGCCCCGGATTCTGTTTATCAACAAGGTGGACCGGGAGCGGGCAGATTTCCACAAGGTGTTCAATGACGCAGTGGAGATCTTTTCCCCCAAGCCCATTCTCTTGCAGCTGCCAATCGGACAGGAATCCGATTTCCGGGGCGTGGTGGACCTGGTCAACATGAAGGCCTATACCTATGAAGGCGGCAAGGCCAAGGCGATTGATATTCCGGCGGATATGCAGGAAACCGTGGAAAACGAGCGCGAAACGCTGATTGAAAATATTGCCGAGGCGGATGACGCGCTGGTGGAAAAATATCTGGAAGGCGAAACCCTGTCTGACGAGGAAATTATAAGCGCCCTTCGCAAGGGCACCCTGGAAAAGGTTTTTGTTCCGGTGCTTTGCGGATCGGCCACTTCAAATATTGGTGTTGACCTGGTTGCCGGGATGATGACAGATACCCTCCCTGCCCTGGCCGACCGGGGGCCCAAGACCGGTTACCTGCCGGGCACGGACACGGAAGAAA
>CAZTHW010000178.1:0-5990 GCA_964613595.1 uncultured Desulfobacteraceae bacterium
CGGGAGCATCTGGCCGATATTGCCGCCGGGTTCGAGGACGCGGTGGTGGCCGTAATGGCGGATAAGCTGATTTTGGCTGCGGAAAAACATCATTGCCCCGATATTGCCCTTGTGGGCGGCGTGGCAGCCAATGCCGCGCTGCGCCGCAGGGTGGAGCAGGCGGCCGAAAGCCGCGGAAAGGCCCTTTTTGTGCCGGACGCGGAATTGTGCGGGGATAACGCCGCCATGATCGCGGCCGCCGGGTATCACTGCCTGAGCGATCCGGACTTTGTCGGAGAGCGTCTTGACGCGGATGTGTATTCGCGGGTAAGATTTATTGATTGAGCTGGTATTTTCGCACCGCCCGGTTGTGTTCGGCCAGGGTGGCGGAAAAATGGTGCGTATTGTCCGGCTTGGCCACAAAATAGAGATACGGGGTGTCATCCGGATACAGGGCCGCATTCAGCGAGGCCCGGCCGGGATTGGCAATGGGTCCCTGGGGCAGGCCGTAGTTGGTGTAGGTGTTATACGGTGTGCGGGTTCTTAAGTCCTTGCGGGTCAGGTTGCCGTCAAAGTTTTCGATGCCGTAGATCACCGTGGGATCGGCGTGAAGGCGTATGCCTTTTTCCAACCGGTTGTGAAACACAGAGGATACGGTCTTGCGCTCTTTATCCACCCCGGTTTCTTTTTCAATAATGGAGGCCAGGATGACGATTTCGTGCACGGAAAATCCGAGTTCTTCGGCCCGGTCCTTCCAGGCATCGGAAAACACGTTTCTGAATCGCTGCACCATGGTCTGGATGATTTTTTCAGGGGATGCCTGTTTTTCAAAAAAATAGGTTTCCGGAAACAGGTATCCCTCCACGGTTTTGGCCGGAATGCCCATTTTTTCCGCAATATCGGGATTCGTGGCAGCCTGCGTGAAGGCCGGTTTTTCACAGATTTCGGCCCGGGCCGCAAGTCCGGCCACTTCGTAGAGGGTCAGGCCCTCGGCAACGGTTATCCGGCGAAGGTGGACCTTTCCCCGGTGAAGCTGTTCCAGGATCTGGCCGGGCGTCATGGTGCCGGATAAATAATATTCGCCGGCCTTGATGGCCGTGGTGGCCCGCCGGAAACTTGCCAGAATCCTGAATTTCAGGGGATGCCGGACCAGGTCCTTTTGCCTGAGTTTCCCGGCGACCGCCCGGAAGCTCTGGCCGGGCTCGACAATTACCTGCAGGGGGGCTTTGATTTCCGGGTTGACCGGGTTTTGGGCATAGATCGCCATGTGCCAGGCAAAGAGTCCGGCTCCGGAGAAAATCGCGAGGATGGCAATGATGAGGATGTTGCGCAGCTTTTTCATAATGACCGAATAGGAGGAAAACATAGTTTTATGCGCAAATCAAGCCAAAAAGAAGTATACAAGGGGTTTGAACAAGGACCGATCCGGCCGCCGAGCGAGGCCTACAGCCTTTTAATCCGCGTGACCCGCAATTGCCCGTGGAACAAGTGCAAGTTCTGCCCGGTGTACAAGGGTGAACAATTTTCCCTGCGTCCCGTGGAACATGTCAAAAAAGACATTGATACCCTGCACGCCCATGTAAAGGCCCTACGCGACATGAGTGACGACTCCGGGCAGCTTTCCCGGACAGATATTGACGCATACCTGGCAAAACTTTCCGGTTCAGACAGGCAGGCCTTTTACGCCGCACTCCACTGGTATGCCGCGGGCATGGAATCCGTGTTTCTCCAGGATGCAAACAGCATGATCATCAAGCCCGCCGAGATGATAGAGATCCTGACCCATTTGAGAAACTGCTTTCCGTGGATTCTGCGCATCACCACGTACGCGCGATCCCGCACCGTATCGCGCATCCGCGATGCGGATCTCGCGGCCATGGCAAATGCGGGTTTAAACCGCATTCACATCGGAATGGAATCCGGCTCGGATGCGGTACTGAAAATGGTGCGCAAGGGCACCAGCAAGGAGCAGCACATCACGGCCGGCCGCAAGGTGACAGCCTCCGGCATACAGCTTTCCGAGTACCTGATGCCCGGGCTTGGGGGCCGGGCGCTGTCCCATACCCACGCCACAGAGACCGCGGACGCGTTAAACCAGATCAACCCGGATTATATCCGGGTGCGTACCCTGGCCATTCCCAACAGTGTGCCCCTTTTTGCCGATTACGAATCAGGCCGGTTTGAAAAGCTCACGGACCTGGAGGCCGCCGGGGAGATTTTGCTGTTTTTGCAGCACCTGGAGGGAATCGAGAGCAAAATCCGGAGTGATCACATTTTAAACCTGTTCGAGGAAATCGAAGGCAAGCTGCCCGAGGACAAGGACCGGATGATCGGGGTCGTGCAGCGGTTTCTGTCCATGGATCCCCATGACCGGATGCTCTATCAGATCGGCCGACGGCTGGGGCATCTGCGCAGACTGGATGATCTGGAAAATGCGCAGGTCCGCGGCCAGCTCGAAGAGCTGTGCCGGGAACACGGCATTACCCCGGAAAACGCAGACGAGGTCATAAACGAGGTGATGAAGCGGTTTATCTGATGGCGTGGGGCCTCTACATTCACGTGCCGTTTTGTCTCCGCAAGTGCCCGTACTGCGACTTTTATTCCATTTCCGATTTATCGCGGCAGGCCGAATATGTGGCGGCCCTTGTTGCGGAAATGGCCATGCGCGCCCGGGATGATGCGGTCTTTGACACGGTATACCTGGGCGGAGGGACCCCTTCGGTTCTGGCGCCTGCGGCGGTAGCGCGCATACTGGAAGCCGCCCGTGAGTATTTTTCCATTCTTCCGGATGCCGAAGTTACCCTGGAGGCCAATCCCGGCCCGGTCACTCAGGAAAGCCTTGCCGCATACAGATCCGCCGGTGTCAACCGACTTAATATCGGCGTGCAGTCCTTTAACGATGCCAACCTGGCGTTTTTGGGCAGGATTCATACGGCGAGCCAGGCCGTGGCGGCGCTGAGTTCAGCAAGGCGGGCCGGGTTTGAAAATATCGGACTGGACCTGATCTACGGCCTGCCGCAGCAGAACAAGGAGGCCTGGCACAAGGACCTGTCTGCTGCAGCCGCGTTTTGCCCGCCCCATATTTCATGCTATATGCTCACCTTTGAGCCGGGCACGAAAATGGCCGCAGACAAAGATGCCGGGCGGTTTGTCCCGCCCGGCGAAGAGTGCGTCTCGGCCATGTTCGTGCAGGCGGCCGAATTCCTTTCAGGCCGTGGATATCAGCATTACGAAATTTCCAATTTTGCCGTCGGCAAGTCGGCCAGGTCCCGCCATAACCTCAAATACTGGCAAAACCTGCCTTATCTCGGCCTGGGTCCGGCCGCCCATTCCTATATCGCACCCGAGCGATTCTGGAACTGCCGCAGCGTGGACACCTACATTTCCGAAATATCCGCCGGCCGCACGCCCACGGCGGAAACCGAGCGCCTCACCGATTCCCAGATGATGATCGAAGCCCTTTACCTGGGCCTGCGGCAGGCCGGGGGAATTGATATCCCGGGCTTTGAAGAACGTTTCGGGGTGGATTTTCAGGAAATGTTCGGCCCGACCGCAGCCCCTTTTGTGAAATCCGGAAAAATGGTGCTGAATGTACAATGCTGCCGCTTAACCCGCAAAGGGATGCTGCTTTTGGATACAATTGCAGCAGAATTTGCAGGAATGATTTAATAAACACCCCATGCGCACGGGGCGGAATTACCCAGGTCCCCGTCTTTCCCGGTTAGCTTGACATGGGCTCTCCTTTTGCCTGAGCTGTAAAAAAAGCAGCGGCATTGCTCCTGTTAAAATTCTACGGGTTATGCGCCCGGTTTTTTGCGCAGCTTTCTGACATCTCCCACCCGTAGGGTGACGTTTGTCGCATCAAAGTATTCAAACAATGGGATTGTGTATTTCCTGGAAGCCCCGGTCATGTCCTTGAACTGGCCCGGGGTGATTTCCTGGTTTTTTGTGAGAAAGTCCACAAGCCGGGTTTTTAAATCCGCAATGGCATCCGCGTGAAAAAACAACTCCTCCTTGACCTTGACAATGCGGCCTTCGTCCACCAGGTGCATGAGCACGTTTTTGATCTGTGCGGGTTCGGCCTTGAGCATCTGCTGGAGCTCCTTGAGATACGGCGGCTGCAGCCCCTTTTCCGCATACAGGGCCAGGATTTTTTCCTTTAAATCGGTCTGGTCGGTCTGCAGGGTGACCTGGTGGCCGGCAAGCCGGATACTGTCGTCGGTCTGCACGATTTCATTGTTTTTAATCAGCATTTGGAGAAGCTGATTAAAAAGTCTTGCGGTCTGAATGTCCGGAAACTTGGATTGCAGTTCGCCCTTGGGCATGCCGCCTTTTAAGGGGTTGGCCTTGTGATAGGCTGCCAGCCGATCCGTCACCGCGGCGCGGAAATCCCCGAAAGTATCGTAATGTACAAACTTACGTTCGTTGCGTTCGGTCTGAATCAGGGTGCGGCTGGACAGCAGCTTGCCCAGGGCGGCATCCAGGGATTTGTCCGCCAGGTTGGTCAGGACCTTGAGCTCGGTAAAGGAGCGCTCCTGGTAGCCGGCCATGGCCACATGGGCCGCGATCAGGGTCTCCGGGTCTGCCTGGCCGAGCGCCTCGATCCGGTCAATGGATTCCCGGCGGAATCGCTTGTGTTTTTGCGGTGCCGGGTTTAATACCTTGCCCCCGCCCAGGGTGCGCACCGGGGAATAGCTCCGGATGACAAAGCGGTCATCACGCACGCAGGCAAGCGGCCTTTCCAGTCGGGCCTGGACCATGGCGGTTTCGCCGGGCTCCAGCACCTCTCGGTCCAGCAGGATAATGTTGCAGGGCACCTGGCTGGTGCCGATATGAAAGCGCACCCGGTCCCGGTTTTTCAGGGTGCGCGTGTTGCTTTCAAGCAGTTGGAGTTCCACGTCGATCATGTATGTGGAAATCAGGGTGCCCGGCCGGGCCAGAACATCGCCGCGATTGACCGCGTACTTGTCCACGCCCTGGAAGTTGACTGCAGTGCGCAGCCCGGCTTCGGATGTCTGCACGGACTGGTCGTGCACCTGGATGCCGCGCACCTTGGTGGTAATGCCCGAGGGATAAATCATGACCTGCTCGCCCAGGCTGACATGGCCGGAGACCAGCGTGCCGGTTACCACGGTGCCAAAGCCTTTCATGGAAAAGACCCGGTCGACTGGCAGTCGGAATATGCCCGAAGGCGGGCGTTCGGGCAGGGCCATGCAATAGCGGTCCAGGGTGTCCAAAAATTCGGACAGCCCGTCCCCGGTTGCAGAAGACACAGGGATCACTGGCGATTCTTCCAGGAAGGTGCCCTGCATGAAATCATGTACGTCTTCTGTGACCAGTTCCAGCCACTCTTCATCCACCAGGTCGGTTTTGGTGAGCACCACGAAACCGTAGCGGATGCCAAGGAGGCTGCAGATTTCCATGTGCTCCCGGGTCTGGGGCATCACGCCCTCGTCTGCGGCAATGACCACGGCCACCACGTCAATACCCGTGGCGCCGGCGACCATGTTTTTCACGAACCGTTCATGACCCGGCACGTCGACCACGCCGATGTGAAGCCCGCTGGGCAGATCCAGGGAGGCAAATCCCAGCTCGATGGTAATGCCGCGGCGCTTTTCATCCTTGAGACGGTCGGTGTCTGTTCCTGAGACCGCCTTGATCAGGCTGGTTTTCCCGTGGTCAATGTGTCCTGCGGTGCCGAGAACAATCTGTTTCAATCTGACGGCCTTATGTTTATTTGCGGTTGTGGATGTATTCAAGCCCGTATGCCGCCCCCACCAGAGCGACAAACAGGCCCGCGGCAAACACCGGTCCGGCTTCGGGCCGGAACAGGCGCCAGATGATAACAGAAATGACGCCGCCTGTAATAATTCGTACAATGGCTTTTGTGGAGCGCTTCACCATGACCTCCGGTTTTTTAGGGGATAAGAAAAATATGTAACCTAAATTGAGCGATTTTCAAATTTTAACACCTGAAAATGACTTAATTCCTTAAAAAAATAAAAAAGATT
>CAZTHW010000179.1:0-5895 GCA_964613595.1 uncultured Desulfobacteraceae bacterium
TGTGCTCCTGCACGGTGCTGCCGCTTTTTGCCGGCATCTATTCCCGGGGCGCGGGTATTGGGCCGGCCACGGCATTTCTGTATTCCGGCCCGGCCATCAATGTGCTGGCCATCGTGTTTACCGCCCGGGTGCTGGGCTGGCAGCTCGGCCTGGCAAGGGCCATCGGCGCGATCATATTCGCCGCTGTCATCGGCCTTTCCATGCATTTTATCTTCCGCAAGGAAGATGCACAAAGAGCCGCCGGCGCCATGCATCTGCCCGAGGAAGAAGACACGGGCCGGTCTCTTGCCCAGGAGGCAATGTTCATGCTGGTGCTGATCCTGATCCTGATATTTGCGGCTTTTGCAAAGCCGTCCGGGGATGCGGCCGTGCTGTGGCAAACCATATTTCATGCCAAGTGGATCATTACGGCAGTTCTCCTGGTAATCCTGGGCGTTATCCTCTACTCTTGGTTTCAGCGCGAAGAGCTCGGACAGTGGGTGGACTCCACCTGGGGATTTATGAAGCAGATTTTCCCCCTGCTCTTTGCAGGCGTGCTTTTTGCCGGTTTTTTCCTGGGCCGGCCCGGGCACCCCGCCCTGATTCCAGAGCATTTCGTGGCCGAACTGGTGGGCGGAAACTCTGTATGGGCCAATCTGTTTGCCGCCCTGGCATCTGCGCTGATGTATTTTGCCACACTGACCGAGGTGCCAATTCTTCAGGGACTTCTGGGCTCCGGCATGGGCCAGGGCCCTGCCCTGACCATGCTTCTGGCCGGCCCGGCGCTTTCGCTGCCCAACCTGGTCGTCATCGGCAGCGTCATGGGATGGAAAAAAACCGGGACTTTTGCATTTATCATCGTGATACTTTCCACAATTGTGGGCATGTTCTACGGCGCCCTTGTTACATAGTGCCCGAACGAAAACCAGGATTTTTCGTCAAGATCAAGGAAGGCGAAAATTTTAACCGCAGGCATACGCGAAGTATTCTGAGGATTAAAATTTGAGCCTGACACAGATATTGGCGAAAAGGACGGTTTTCGTTCAGGCACTACATACCTAAATTGAGGACATAGAAAAATCCGGGGGTGTCAGCTTCAGGGAGCATATCCAGAAGCCTTCAATTGCCCTCATAGAAATTTCCTATTTAAATATAACTATCCATAGAAATTAAAAATTTGACCTGACACATGTTCCCGCCTTATAAACCGCTCCATTGTATGTAAAACATATCAACATCCGGAAAGGAGACGGTTTATGAGCAGCAAAGCACCTGCAGAACCCCTGATGAATGACGGTCTTGACGCAGAGCCCCCGGCCAAAAGGGCGCTGCAGTATGTACTGCAAAAGAAACAAGAAGGATGGCCGGTTGCCGGCATCTACTGCGGCTATGCGCCGATCGAGCTGATGCAGGCCATGGAAATCGTGCCGGCCCTACTGTGCGCCTTTTCCAGGGTGCCCATCGAATCGGCCGAAGAAGTGCTGCCGGCAAATCTCTGCCCGTTGATCAAGTCGAGCTACGGTTTCATCCGCGAAGGCACCTGCCCGTTTTTCTCCGCGGCAGACGTGGTGGTGGCAGAGACCACCTGCGACGGCAAGAAAAAGATGTTCGAACTCATCTCGGGGCTGCGCCCCTTACACGTCATGGACCTGCCCCAGATGCCGGAAGAAGATGAGGCAAAAGCCGCCTGGCGGCAGATGATTGTCAAGCTCAGGGAGTTTCTGGAGCAGCAGACCGGCCGGTCGGCCGCGGATTTGGAAATCGAGGAGGCAATTGTATGGTCCAACCGGAAAAACCTGCTGGCCCGGAAAATATTTGAATATGCCGCCCTTCACCCGCCGGTGATCAACTGGAAGGAGATCTACGACATCTCCTTTCTGGCCATGCCGTCCACCGGTCCGGACGTAATCCCGCTGCTGGAAGAAAAGATTGAAAAACTGGAGAAAAGGAAACAAAACGGGCAATACTTCGGCAGCCCTGAGGCACCGCGCGTGCTGGTCACCGGATGCCCGGTCGGCGGGGATGCGGCCAAAATCTTCCGGATCATCGAAGAGGCCGGCGGAATCGTGGTGGCACCGGATTCGTGTACCGGCACCAAGATATTCAACTATGACATAGAGGAAAACACCGGAGATCCCATCGGCGCCATGGCGGCCCGCTACCTCAGGCTCCCGTGCGCCTGCATGACGCCCAACAGCGGACGCATGCAGGCGCTGACCGATCTAATCGAAACCTACCAGCCGGATGCGGTAATCGACTTTATCCTGCAGGCGTGCCACGCATACAACGTGGAATCCCGGCGGGTGGCCGATCATGTAACGCAGAACCACGGACTTTCATTTCTGAAAGTGGAAACCGATTACTCGGATGCAGATGTCGGCCAACTCAAAACCCGGATCGAAGCGCTATTTGAGACACTTCCGGAAACAGCCGCCAATTGACAGGGAAACCTGTCCCCGGCGTCCGGCCGGATTTATCTTTAACCACCCGCCTGACGCCGAATAAAAACGCCGCTTCTTTCCATACGGCCCAGGCGGGCAATATCATTTGGCGATCCCGCTTTTATAATGATTCATACAGCATCACCGGGTCGCCGCAGGAGATTGTTCCGCCCCTGCGCACCCGGACAAATACGCCTTCTTTCGGCATGATGCAGTCACCGGCCTTGTAATAAATGGCGCACTTGTTATGGCAGGTTTTACCGATCTGGGTGATTTCCACGACAGCCGACGCCCCCAGGCCAACCCGGGTGCCGACCGGCAGGGTTTTCCAGTCTATACCCGCAGTGGCGATATTTTCCGCAAAATCACCGAACGTGACATCAATGCCCCGGGCCCTGGCGCTTTCTATTTCCTCGGCTGCAAGAAAGCTGACCTGCCTGTGCCAGTCACCTGCGTGGGCGTCACCGGCAAGACCGTGGTCCTCTATGAGTTCGGCTGTTTCCACCTGTTTTTTGGGCGTGCCTTTATGCCTGCTGATTGCAATGGATACGATTTTCACGTGTTTCTTCCCCGTATAATAATGTTGTTCCTGTTTACTGCTCTCTGATCTTCAGGCCCCTGGTAATTTCAGCCTCCCCGGCTGAACAAAGAACGTCGAGAAAGGCGGTATAGAAGCTGCCCGGCTTATCGCTGACCCTTGCAGCCAGCTCTGCGCACCGGCCGTAAAAGGCAAACGCGGCGACTGCGGCATCAAGAAGCCGGCCCCCGGCGACTGCGCAAAAAGCAGCTGAAATCGCGGACAAACCGCAGCCCGTACCGGTGACCCGCGTCATAACCTCATGGCCGTTTGCCACCCGGAAAACCCTGCGGCCGTCGGTGATGCAGTCCTCCTTTCCCGATACGGCAACAATGCAGTTTTTTGCCGAAGCAATGGTTTTTAATTCAGCTACGACCGCATCGGAGAGGCCAAGAGAAGATTCCACGCCCCGGGTCTTGATACCGGCAGATGCAAGGGAAAGCACCTCCGAAACATTGCCCCGCAGAACCGAAATCCCGCAGGCCGACAGAATCTGATCCACGGCATCATTGCGAAATCTGGTGGCGCCGGCTCCCACCGGGTCGAGCACCACCGGAATGCCGCTGGCGTTTGCCGCCCTGCCGGCACGGATCATGGCATCAAGCCAGTATCGATCCAGTGTGCCGATGTTTAACACCAAAGCCCCGGCCATTTCCGCCACTTCGTCGGCGCTGTGTGCCATTACAGGGGATGCGCCCGCTGCCAGCAGAATATTGGCCGAACTGTTCATCACCACGAAATTGGTGATGTTGTGCACCAGGGGAGCATCCTTTCTTACTTGCCGGAGCAGTTCGATTGTCTTGTTTTCCATATCCGTTTGACCTTAAAGACTTTTGCCGTTGGATTTTTCGTTAGCTCAAGTTAAGCATTTTTGAGACTGTAATCAAATGTTGACTCCCGACGGCTTGAATATCTTTTTGCATTTATCCGAACGATTGGTTAATATTTCAATACCGGGCTGGCGGGAGACAAAAAGGGTTCAAAATGAAACCGGAGCGGCAATGAAGCGTTTTATATCGACAAAATGCTGATCATCGGCGGCAGTGATGCGGGCATCAGCGCGGCCCTGCGGATCCGGGAACTCGATCCTCAGGCTGAGGTCATGGTAGTGGCAAAAGACGCCTACCCCAACTTCAGCATATGCGGCCTGCCGTTTTATCTGAGCGGCGAAGTGACCGACTGGCGGAAACTTGCCCACCGCACGGCAAAAGAGATCACAGAGCAGGGGATTCGCCTGCTTTTGGAGCACACAGCCCTGGCCATTGATCCGGAGGCCAGACAGGTAAAGGTGCAGTCTGCCGCCGGGGATGTCCGCCGGATCGGCTACGATAAACTGCTGATCGCCACCGGCGCCGAATCAATCAAACCGCCCATCGAGGGACTCGACGCGCCGGGCGTGTTTTTTCTGCGCTGGATGGCAGACAGCTTTGCCATCCAGCGGTTCATGGATCAAAACAAACCCCGGTGTGCCATAATCATCGGCGGCGGCTACATCGGCATGGAAATGGCCGATGCTTTGACACGCAGACAAATCGCGGTCACGCTGGTTGAATTCGCCCCGGAAGTATTAACCACCCTTGCCCCGGAGCTTGGCGCGCTGATCCGGGCCGAACTAGAATCAGCCGGGGTCCGGGTGATCACGGAAAAGGCGGTGCAGCGCATTTCGCGAAATGAAAATGAATTGCGGGTGCATACCGACTCCGGTGAAACCGAGGCAGCCGATATGGTGCTCGTGGCGGCCGGGGCCCGGCCCGCCGCGGATCTGGCGCAAACCGCGGGCATCGGTACGGGCGCCGGGGATGCAATTCTTGTGGACCGCACCATGGCCACACCGGCCGCCGATATCTGGGCAGCAGGAGATTGCGCGCAGACCTGGCATCGCCTCCTGGAACATCACGTGTACCTGCCCCTGGGAACCACGGCCCACAAGCAGGGCCGCGTAGCCGGGGAAAACATGGCCGGTGGAAAATGCGAGTTTCAGGGCAGCCTGGGCACCCAGGCGGTCCAGGTTTTTGACCGGGTGGCCGCCCGCACGGGCCTCAATGACAGGGAATCCGCTGAAGCCGGGTTTGATCCGTTGACCGTGCCGCTTGTCACCCCGGATCACAAGGCCTACTACCCGGGAGCAGAACAACTGCACATCCGCATCACGGGCGACCGGTCATCCGGGCGCCTGCTCGGGGCGCAGATGGTCGGACACCACACCTCAGAGGTATCCAAGCGCATCGATATCCTTGTCGCGGCCCTTTACCACAAAATGCAGGTCCGGGAACTCTGCGACCTGGATCTTTCCTATACCCCGCCGCTTTCCTCCCCCTGGGACCCGGTGCAGGCCGCAGCCATGGCCTGGTGCGAAAGCCGCTGAAAGCAAAATTGATTCGAACAGATCAACGGTAGACTGATCTATGATACGAAAATGGATTGAACAAAAATTTTTCAGTGGAGGCTTGACGGGCAAGCTGTAATTTCTCACTCCTAAACTGAGCGTTTCAGATTTTTAAAAACAGTATTTTGTTCGGGATTCAAAACTTCACCCCGATTTTTTCAAACATCATGTCCAGATAGGTTTTGCCGTTGATGCGGCCGTCAATCGGACTTCCGTCTTCCCTGCTTTGTGACCAGTCCAGGCGGAGTACGTTTTTGGCCTTCATGGCCTCAATGATTGATAGCGTCTTATCATCCGGAGTTATACCGCCGCCGGGGGTGCCCAGGGGAGACGAATCCCGCAAAAGTATAAAAGAATGCACAAAAAATTTTCTGCCGTGCACTTCTGTCAGTTTGCCGGCCAGATCATCCAGGTGGCCGCTTACCGCGATATTGACCTTTTCGTTGTCCTCCAGGGTTCTGGGATTGACAATCCCGGTCTGCCCCTTGGGATCCACCAGCACGACATGGGTG
>CAZTHW010000180.1:0-5882 GCA_964613595.1 uncultured Desulfobacteraceae bacterium
CTGAGGCAGAAAGCCGGGAGCTGGCAGATGCGTTCTGGAAACTGGACAGCGGGCTGCAGGCCATATTGGCCTCGAGCCTGGCCATGAAGGATCTGCTCGGCAAGTTTAACGTTGCCCCGGACATGATCGTGGGACACAGCGCAGGCGAATACAGCGCGTGGATCGCCTCCGGCATCCTGGACAGGACGGATTTTTACCAAAAGCAGGAACAGATCGCTGCGGTTTATGCAGATCGCTCCCATACCGTAAAAACCTCCATGGCCGCGGTATCAGCCGGGTATGAAAAGGTTAAAACCCTTCTGGAGTCAATTCGCGGAGATATCTACATTTCCAATGACAATTGCCCGCACCAGGTCGTGGTGGTGGGTGAAGCCGACGCTATGGAGCAATTCAGGCAGGTCCTGAAGTCGGAACGTATATTTTACACGGATCTGCCCTCAACAGAGGTGCATCATACGCCCATGGCCGCGGGCCAAGCCGAGGCACTGACTTCAGCGTTTTCCGGCCTTGAGCTTTCATCCGCGCAGATTCCGGTTTACTCGGCCGTGGAAGCCGCACCATACCCGGCTGATCCCAATGCGATTATTGACCTGATGGTGCGCTACTGGCTCCGGACACTGCAGTTCAGGCAGACCGTGGAGGCCATGTACAATGACGGGGCCCGGATATTCGTAGAGGTGGGTCCGGGCAACAACCTGTGCGGATTCGTGGATGACACGCTGCGGGGCCGCAACATTATGACCGTTGCTTCCAACACCAGCCGCCGGTCGGGTACGGCGCAGTTGTGTCACCTGCTGGGGATGCTTGCCGCCCAGCACGTTCCGGTTTCCCTGGAACAGCTGATGTCCGCCCAGCAGGTCCGGCTGCAAGCCCCTGACATACTGGCAAATAAAACCAGGGGCAAGGCGCCCCTGATCCACATGGACCTGGCCCTGCCGGAGCTGCAGTTAAGCGATGAGGCTGCTGCCAGGTGGCGCGACACACTGGCCGCCCCGGCATCGCGGCGGCAGAAAACGACAGCATCCGGCGCAGATACACCCGGAATGACAACGGACGTACAAACCGCCGCAAGTACACCGCAACAGACCCTGTCCGGGCGGAACTCGCCGGAAGACCGCGAAGTTTTTCCAAAATCCCGGGCGATGACGCAATACATGGATACCATGTCCCGGTTTCTCCAACTTCAGAAAGAAATCACCGAAAGCCTGGCCGGTCTCAAAAAGGGGCGCAGCGAATCCGGCGGGTCAGGCAATCGGTCCCATGCATTCGTGGGACAGGTGGTCGATCTGGAACCCGGAAAACAAAGCCGGGTTAAACGTTTTCTCGATCTGAGTGAAGATGTGTTTCTGCTGGATCATCCGTTCGGCGGGGACGTGTCTGACACCGATGATCAGTTGCATCCCCTGATTGTCACGCCGCTGACCCTGAACATGGAAATAATGGCCGAAGCGGCTTCCCTGGTTTTTCCCGGAAAAGTCCCGGTTGAAATCAAAAACGTCAGCGCCGGCCGCTGGGTGGTGGTGGATGAAAACAACGGCGCTGCCCTGGAGGCTTCGGCCCGGGCTGTCACCGAAACAAGTGCGATGGCGGCTCTATATGAACAGGCCTTTTCAGATGCGCCTTCGGCCCGGGCAGAAGTGGTTTTCGGCGCGGATTATCCCGCGCCCGAACCCATGGATCCGATACCGGATTGTGGACTGCCAAGGGACGCGGCCGAGGCGGCAGAGCAGATTTACGAACAGAAATGGATGACCCACGGCCCGAAATTCCGGGTAATCGCCGGGATCAGCCGGGCCACGGAAGAACAGATCGTTGCGGTGCTGCGTGTACCGTCAAGTGACGACCTTTTTAACTCGGGTCAAACCGCGGACCTGATGATCCACCCCCTGCTAATGGACGCCTGCGCCCAGCTTACCGGTTACTGGGCCCAGCAGACGCTAAAGGAGCGGTTTATTACGTTTCCGGCAGGTGCCGGCAGCATCCGGTTTTTCTCCGCACCTCCCCGCGCCGGCGAAACCATGCGTGCCCGGATGCATGTTCGGGAGGTTACCGGGCATTTTGTCAGATCCGACATCGACATCGTTTACCAAAGCGGCCGCCTCTGGACGCGCATTACGGGATGGACGCACCTGCGTTTTCATCTTCCCATGGAATTATATCACTTCTGGCGATTTCCCCGGCTGCACCCGGTCAGCCGGGTCAAGCAGGATTCCGACGGCTCTTGTTCCAAAAGCCTTTCATGCAAGGCCCCGTACTATGAAGAGCTTGACAGCACGATATGGAAAAGGGCCATTGGATGGCTTTATCTGAACCGGGATGAACGTGCGGTTTACAGGCAGAAAATGGATCAAGAGAAAAACGGCGCCCAATGGCTTGCCGAGAGAATGGCAGCAAAGGACGCCATTCGCGTTTTTGCAAAAAAATCCACGGGCACGGCGCTTCTGCCTGCAGACATTGAAATTATAGAAAAAGAGAGCGGGTCCTTCACAGGTCCCGGACATAGCATTGCTGGATTGAATCCAAACACCGGGCTGTCAATTACACGGGAAGATGGGTATGTGTCTGCAGCATTTCCTGCACAATAAATACTACCGGAGAGGAGGTCGGTTCAAAAATGGATAAACCGGACAAGACGACAATTTTCAACGACATCCTGGCCACCCTGGAAAAAGTCAGCGAGGACTGGGAGTATTCCGGGCAGATCACTACGGATACGTTCCTGCTCGAGGACCTGGGTCTCGAGTCCATTGACGTGGTCGTGCTCGGGGAATTTCTGGAAGAGTATTATCAGCAGTCCTTCCCCTTTACTGAATACTTCACGGAACTGGCCCAGCAGGAGATTCTCGATCTGCGTATCTCCGATCTTGTGGATTTTATTGATAAACATTTTTCACCACAGAACGAGGTCGTATAATGGCAAATCAAGCCCCAATTACCATGGTGATCGGTCTGGACGGCGCCACCTATTCCATCCTGGATCCGCTCATGGAAGCCGGACATATGCCGTATCTGCGTCAATTTTCGGCCGAGGGGGTCCGTGCCGAGCTCGAATCGACCATTCCGCCGATTACGCCGCCGGCTTGGACCACTATCATGACCGGCCGCAGCCCGGCAAACCATGGCATTCTGGATTTTTTCCGGCCCGAGTCCCCGGGAAGCCAGTTTTTAAGGTTTGTCAGCACAAAGCAGCTTCAATGTGAAACCATCTGGTCCTACCTGACCCGCCGGCAACGGACCGCTGCGTGTCTGAATTTCCCGGTCATGTCACCGCCGATTCCGATCTCCGGCTACAGTATTCCCGGATTCGTAACCTGGCGGCATCTGCGGCACGCCTGTTACCCGCGGGATCTTATGGATACCCTGAAAACCATCCCCGGCTTTGATTTAAAGATCATCGCCCATGATTTCGGCCTCGAAGAAAAGGTCGTGGAGGGATGTTCTTTTGAGGAGGCAGAATCCTGGATCAACTACCATACGTATAAGGACCAGCAGTGGGTAAAAGTCCTGGAGTTTCTTTCCGGTTATGATCCCTGCCACGTCAATGCGCTCGTACTTGACAGCATTGACAGGCTGCAGCACGTGTTTTACCCCCTATTGGACCCTGACTTTTACGGCAAAGGCCTGTCCGAGGCGGACAAACAGATCCAGTCCATTTTGTTTTCGCATTACCGGGCGCTTGACAACATGATCGCCCGCCTGGCGGAGATCGCCGGACCCGAGGGCCACGTGTTTATCGTGTCGGACCACGGATTCGGGCCCAGCCAGTATTGTTTCTATTTGAATTCCCTGCTGGAGCAGCTCGGATATCTGAGCTGGTCGGACCGGGCAATCAGTGAATCCGAGAGCGCCGGCGACGTTTCCATGGAGGCCGTGAAAAACCACGGCCACTTGCTGGATTGGCAACACACCATCGCTTATGTCAATACACCCAGCAGCAACGGCATTACCATCAATGTACGCGGTAAAAACAGCCGTTACGGGATCCTGCCGGAAGAATACGACCGGGTGCGAAACCATCTCAGGGATCAACTGATGGCCCTGAAACATCCGGATACCGGGCAGCAGGTGGTGACCGGCATCTGGACCCGGGAGGAAGCTTTTGGCGGCCTGGAAACAGCACCAGATCTGACCCTGCGTCTGTGGGACAATGGCCTGGTATCCACCCTTAAATCCGATGAGATCATCAAGCCGCGGCGCGAATGCGCGGGTGTGCATTACCCGGACGGTGTCTTCATGGCCAGGGGCCCGGGAATCAGATCCGGCGTTCGGCTCGATCCCATGAATATCCTGGATGTGGCGCCATCCATTCTCTATTCCCAGGGGCTTGCCATCCCGGAGGACTATGAAGGCGGGGTTCCCGAAGAGATGATAGAACCCGAGGCCCTGGCGGCCAATCCGGTGTTCCGGGGTACGGCCACCCAGGGGGCACAAAAACAGGCAGCCGACGCGCTGGAAATGGACGAGGCGGATATGGAATTGATCATGAAGCGGCTCAAAGGGCTTGGATACATGTCCTAGATCGGCAGGCCGATAAGGCTTTTGACAAAACCTGATGAAAGGAGCGGATATATGCCGTTTGTCAATGTCAACGGAATCAAGCACCACTACATGCAGCAGGGACAGGGGCCGGATGTTGTCCTGATTCATGGAATGGGCGGAAACATGTCCTTCTGGCACGCCAACAAGGCTTTTGCCGCCCTAAAAGCCGATTTCCGGGTTACTGTTTATGACATGCGGGGACACGGCTACAGCGGTTTTGCAGAAACCGGATATACCTCCTTTGATTTGGCCCGGGACCTGGGCCAACTCATGGATGCCGTCGGACTGGACAGGGCCTATCTGGCGGGTCACAGCCTGGGCGGATTGATCGCGCTGCACACGGCCTTTTTGTACCCGGCAAAGGTGGCCGGCATTATCCTGGCCGAGGGCAATGTTCCGGCCCTGCGTCATTTGATCGACCTTGAAAAATGGCCGTACCGCAAGCAGCGAGAGGAAATGCTCCGGCAGATCAATCCCAGGCTGCCCGAGATTTTAAACGGCTTTAACATGTATTACCTGGAGTACCGGCTCAAAGAGTTAAGAGACGGAAACGCCATTAATGATCTGGCTGATTTCGGGATGCGCAAGGGGATGAAGGTAAAGGCGGATTCCATTTTAAAACTACTCGACCAAACCACCGCCAAAACAGACATCAAGGAGATCGCCGGGTTGACTGAAGAGCGTATCCGGCAGGTTTCCCAACCGGCCCTGGCGCTGTACGGACAGTATTCGCCGCTGATACCGATCTGCGATTATCTGTCCGAAAACCTGCCCAACTGCCGGCGGGATGTGGTGCCCGAGGCATGTCACCTGTTTCCGGCCAGGCTTCCGGACCAGTTTGTCCATCATGTCAGAAACTTTTTGTTACCCCTGTCAGAGGAGGCCCGGATTGAGGATGAATATGCAGCGGTTTGAAGGATTGCAAAGACCGCCCGTATCCGAAGCTGTCACCCTGATATCCGGTCTGCCGCGATCCGGCACCAGTATGATGATGCGCATGCTCGCGGCCGGGGGCATGCATATCGTAACCGACAATATCCGCAGGCCCAACGCGGACAACCCGAATGGATATTTTGAACTGGAAAAAATTAAGGAACTGGAAAATGACGCCTCGTGGCTCAAGGATGAAAAGGGCAGGGCCATAAAGGCGATATCCGCGTTTCTGCCCATGCTGCCAAAGAACATCTTCTATTATGTCATCTTCATGCAACGGCATATGGACGAAATCCTGGCATCCCAGAAAAAAATGCTTGAACGCAGGGGTACTGATAAAGGTGAAGAAGGCGTCTCAGACGAGCGCATGGCAGCCAAGTATCAGTCCTATCTGGAGGCGACCTATAAAT
>CAZTHW010000181.1:0-5820 GCA_964613595.1 uncultured Desulfobacteraceae bacterium
ATGAGGGTAGTGCCAAAGACATTTTTGTGCCTTATATCTGCCTGTTTTTAAACAAGATTATAAAATGCACTGTTAAAGATCAGCCTGAACAAGCTATGCCATGATCCTCCAAAAATTCAGGACTTGTCGCTTCGCTCGTGAATGTGAAAGACAGTTTGTTTTCCGTGAAAGTTTATGGTAAATCCGTGAAAGGACCGTGAACGGAAAAGGCGGATTTGAGAAATGCAACTTACTGAAAAAACAAATAAAAATGGCGGAAGTGCATGGGAATCGAACCCATACATCCTTGCCTTCCAGAATTGCATATTTGAATTTCAAAATCCTTACGGGTGAGGTTAAAATAGTTTTTTTAGCAATCATGTGCCACTTCTATTTTAGGGTCCATTTAGTGTCCACTCACTTAATTTTATCAATAAAATCAAGCGGATTCCCCGGTTCGAATCCGGGTGCCGCCTCCATAAACCCCCTTAAATCATTGAGTTTTTCATTTTCAGACCCGGGAAAATCTTTTCCCGGTTTTTTCCCAGGCGTTTCCCGGCAAAAAATCATTTCTTTTCCTTCTTTTTAATATCCACCACTTCGGCCTTGCCTTTATCTCTCATCCGCTTAACGGCATCCTGGTAAAGGTCGCGGTCGTGGTCTGATGGTATGATATACCGCTCCATGGCCTTGCTTGCATGGCGGCTGCCGCCTTTGCGTACTTGCTCCGGAGTGAGTTCCTTGGGCTCAAAGTCTTGGAAAAGTCCCAAATCTCTTGGGAGCCTCCTCCATGGTTCGGCTGTCCCCCCGATTTAGAAACCTACCGGGGACGCAGGTGCAGGCGGCTGGATACCAGGACATATCATACCAGATGCACAGCTCCTGCATCTGGGGGTGCAGGATGCCTGTAGAGATTATCATTGTTCAGTAACGGGGTTGGGTGCTGTTGAGGGATAGATGAAGCGTTGGGCGACATAACTTGCCACGGAATGGAATATTTCTGGGCCCTCCCAAAAATACACTTTGAATCTGCCATTGCTCAGCAACTCCAACCCCGAAATACTGGCCGAGCATAGCCGTATCTGCATCTTGCCCCAAACTCGTCATAGTAATCTTGGGTGGTCATGCGGTATCCAACCCGCGAATATCAGCGTGATCAAACGTCGTTGAAGCCTCCCGCCTCAAGCGCAGAGGGCAGATCGATTTTTATGGCCGGGGAAAAGATCAGATCCGTGCCGCCCGGGTTCCGGTCCGGAAGCCCTGGCGGCATACAGTTTTATTCGTAGATTTTTTCTTCAGGAGACTCGGCCTGGGCGGCCACGTCTTCCATGTCGCGCTCCAATGCCTGTCCCTTTTTGGCAAAGTATTCTTTGTACCATTCCGAGGCAATGATCAGGGACATAACTTCGTTGGAGCCGGTCCAGATGGAAGCCAGCCGGAGGTCGCGGACAATGCGTTCAATGGGGAAAATATTGGTATACCCGATGCCGCCCATGACCTGCATGGCGTTATGAGTCGCCTTCTGGCAGGATTCGGTCACGAATTTCTTGGTTTCCGAGACCATTCTGCGGATGCGTTTGGGATGCGTTTTGTTGTCCACGGCTCTGGCCGTGGCATAGCACATGGCCCGGGAGGCATCCAGGAGCATGGCTGCTTCGGCCACCTGAAACGAAACGCCCTGGTAGGTGTTAATGGTCTGTCCGAAGGCTTTTCTTCGGGTGGTATATCCGGTGGCGACATCCAGGGCCGGCCGGGCCGCGCCTATGGTCATTGCGGCCGTACCCAGCCGCTCGGGGATCATCATGGTATTAAACACCTTATAGGCCCCGCCCACCGTGCCCAGCACATTTTCTTTGGGCACTTTCACATTCTTGAACACCACGCGGCCCGCACCGCCGCCCCGGCATCCCATCAGGCCGTACTGATAGGCGGTTTCCACGCCCTCGGAGCGGTCCACCAGAAAACAGGTCAGGGCCTTGTGGGGATCGCACTGAGGATCCGGGTTGGTCCGGGCATATACAAGAAAATAGTCGGCTGCATCAGCACCCACAATAAACCGTTTCTGCCCGTTTAACAGAAAATAATCCCCCTTGCTCTCGGCTTTTGTGGTGGTGCCGAAAAAGTCGGATCCGCCTCTGGGTTCGGTGAGGCATTCAGCGGCAAAAATTTTACCGGCCAAAAGCGGCTTGACGTATTTTTCCTTCTGTTCGTCGGTGCCGTGCAAAATAACGGCATCACAGACCAGTTCGGCCCCCACGCCGAAAACACAGGCAAAAATATAGCCCAGCACGCCCACTTCTTCCATGACCGTTACGGTGGCGGCCCAATCCATGCCCCGGCCACCCCATTTTTCGGGATATCGGCATCCCATGAGGTTTCTGCGCCCGGCCTCGGCCAGAAATTCCCTGGGGAATGTGATCTTGTCCTCGTCCATGTCCAGAATCATTTCTTTTGGCACCCAGGCCACCAGATCCCGGACTTCATCGCGCAGGGCCAGGGTCTTTTCGTCCATCATGTAGTCAAACATCCTTCATCTCCTTATTTTATTCAGAAAAGTAATATTTCTCGCGCAGTACATATTTCATCACCTTGCCCGTTGGCGTTCTGGGCAACTCCTCCACCTTGTGAAACTCCCTCGGAATTTTATATCTAGCCAGCCGGTCGACCAGAAAGTCCCTAATATCGTCTTCTGACGGGTCCTTGTCCTTCTGGGGGATGAAAAAGGCCACTACGGTCTCCCCCCATTCGGCATGGGGTTTTCCGATCACGGCCACATCAGCGATGTCCGGATGGGTCGTCAGCACGTCTTCGACTTCCTTGGAATAGACGTTTTCACCGCCGGCGACGATCATGTCTTTGGTGCGGTCCACAATGAACAGGTAGCCGTCTTCATCGATGCGCGTCAAATCGCCGGTCTTGTACCAGCCGTCATGAAATGCCTCTTTTGTGGCCTCGGGATTGTCCAGATACCCTTCCATCATGGATTCCGCCTTGAGCCAGATTTCTCCGGTTTCACCGCGTCCAGCCTCCGCTGTATCCGATTTCATAACCTTGAGATCCGCGCCGGGCAGGGCGGTTTTGCCGATAGAGCCGGCCTTGGCCACCTGTTCGTCCGGAAAAAGCGTGGTGCCCGTGGGGCCGCTTTCAGTCATGCCGTATACTTGATAAAATTTGTCTGATTTGTATTTAGCCGAAAGCACCTTGGCGTGTTCCTCGCTGATGGGGCCGCCGCCGTAAATCCAGCAGCGCATGGAGGAAAGATCGTAATCGTCGAAGTTGGAGACCATCTGCAGGGGGGCCAGATAGGAGATGGGCGCGCCGAAATACACGGTGGTCCTTTCGTTCATGACCGCTTCGAGAAAATGTACCGGGTGATATTCCCGCAAAAGCACCGTGGATGCGCCCACGTACTGCGCGCCCATGAACCAGTTGTTCAGGGGCGAGGAATGCCAGATGGGCATGGCCATGAGAAGGCGGTCGTTTCTGTCCATTTTCATGACCAGCGCACCGGTGATGCCCGCCATGATCACGTTGGAATGGCTGTGCACACAGCCCTTGGGCTTTCCGGTGGTGCCGGAGGTGTAGAGAATCTCGGCGGTGTCTTGCCCGGAAACCGGAACCGGACGGTAGGGGCCGGCCGTGTCCAGCAGGTCGTCGATCAGTTCGATCTGCTCGCCTGCGGCATCCGGCCGGCTGTCCATGGCGATCTGTTTTGCCGGGCTTTCCAGCTTTGATGCCACATTGTAAAGCGCGCCGTCGTAGAGAAACACTTCTGATTTGCTGTGGTTCAGAATATAGTCCACCTCCGGCGCCATGAGCTTGTGATTGATTGGAACCACCGAGGCTCCTGCCTTGAGCGCCCCGAAAAAAGCAAAGACAAATGACGGGGTGTTGAGGCTCATGATAGACACCCGGCTTCCTTTTTCAATGCCTTTGGCCTGCAGGACGGCTGCGGCTTTTTCAGAAAGCTGTTTCAGCTCAGAAAATGGTATACGCTGCTGGCCGTAAATCAGTGCAATTCTGTCACCGAATTTTCTGTCATTGAGATCCAATAGCTCGGTAAGCGTCATTTTCTTTCTCCTTATTTTGGGCGTTGGTTTGTTAAAGGTTGTCAAGTCGTTTGACCAGCCGGTCTTTTACGGCAAGCAAATCCTGTTCAATCCGCTGCAGCTCTTCGATCCTGCTTCTGATTTCCGAAAGTTTCCTGTCCCCGTATGCGAGGCTTTTTTTGATCTGGTCGGCTTCTTCAGGCTCGGCGTTCCAGTGGCCGATCATTTCCCGGATTTCTTCCAGGCTGTAGCCGAAACGTTTGCCCCTGAGAATCAGGCGAAGCCGCGCCCGGTCTTTTCTGGAAAATATACGGTAATTGCCGTTGCTCCGGCCCGGGGATATGAGCCCCTTTTTTTCGTAATAGCGGATTGAGCGGGCCGAGATACCGAATTCTTCGGCCAGTTCGGAGATCAGGAATTGGTCCTTTTTGGGGCTGCCGCATTGCAGGTCCTCGGCTTTTGGCGTCATTGGCTTTCGGCTTTAAAGGGTTTGCAAGGGTGAATAAGTGCGTTCATTTGAGTTGATCAACGATCATTTATTTAGATGCTATTGTAACTTTAACATTGACGTCAACGTTAAAGTTGATGCCGGGGTCTGTCAAGAAAAATATGTACGGGTTTCTTTCTTGTCCGGACCGGTTTTTTCAATATGAATAGAGATGGCACCGCAAAGTCCAACGGAGACCGGATTACAATACCTGTTTGTTTCCACCTGCTTAATGTGCATCTTTATTGATGAAAAAGGCGTCCGGGGTTATAATAAATCTCATATTCATAACAGCTATACAGCGGATCCTCTCGGAAAAATTCTCGGGGCGGTTTCCTGTAGCTTTTGGGATATACTCAGTTAAGGTTGCTTCAGATAAAGGAGAACTCATGAGAAAAATTTCAGTGCCGCGATGGGTTGTTGTCCTTGCTGTTTTTCTACCCATTGTTTTTGCAGGAGGAGCGGCTCCTGGTGCATCATCAGAAACCGCTTCCGAGAAAAGCGCGCCGCAGGCTGCGTCAACCGGTCAGGTAGGGGCCGAAGGAGGGGTTCTTTCGACGGTGTCCGAATACATGGAACGCGCGACCGACCAGCTGAACGAGGCAGGGCAGGCGTTGCTTGCGATTCCGGGTCTGGCCGGTCAACTGTCTGTCATGGTCCGGAATCCGGATAACCTGATACTCTGGGCGGAGATGGCAGGCTGGATTCTGCTGGTGCTGTTTGCAGGTTTTCTGGCCGAATGGATTGTCAGGCGCATTTTGAGAAGACAGTGCCGTTCAGTGGAAAATCGGCAGACAGACAGCATTCCATTGCGGGGGCTTCTTTCAGCGGTCCGTATTTTTCTTGAAATCATCCCTATTGTCGTTTTTGCAGCAGCGGCCTACACAGTGCTGCCCTTTGTAGGCATGCAGTACGAATCCCGGCTGATAGCCTTGACTCTGATTAATGCAAGCGTCCTGGCAAGAATCATTCTTGCCGTATTCAGGATTGTTCTGATTCCACGGACGCCGTCTCTTCGCGTGCTCAACATAACCGAAGAATCGTCTTTTTATCTCTACATTTGGACGAGGCGCATTGTCGTGCTCGGCGTATACGGTTATTTCATTCTTGAAGCAGTCCTGCTTTCCGGAGTGCCGGAGGCTCTGCACGTCTTTCTGTTGAAGTTTCTTGGTCTTGCCGTAACTATGATGCTGGTGGTTCTGGTGAAGCAGAACAAAAACGAGGTTGCAGGATGGCTACACGGTGAAAAGGCGGCACCCGGCGGGGTAGACGAAAAAGAATTCAGGCACGGGGCACGGCGTATAC
>CAZTHW010000182.1:0-5773 GCA_964613595.1 uncultured Desulfobacteraceae bacterium
GCGGAAAGCCCCATGGTCGCTGTCAAAAAGGTGCAGTACTTCATAAAGTCCCGCCGGCTGACACCACTTTTTGCCAACCGTTCGTAAAACTCCTCTTTTTTCTTTTCATCATCCATCAAGCGTCTCCTCATGTTTTCGGGCAAATCATCTTTTTGCAGCCGGAAAAGCGCCTTTTGCCCAAACCGGGCATCAGGTCCGTCCCCGCCCCGGTCTTTCTTCATTTCCGACTGCCGGCCTTATATCAAAACAAGGCATTCGCCTTACGTACAAAAAAGGCTGATTTGCAAACGTTCCACGTGCATCAGCAGATCCGCGGCAATTGTTCCCCGCTGAGCATATCCACAATGCGGCGGCCGCCGATTGCGGTTTCCATTACCACCCTGCCGGGATGGTCGGCCACCACTTCCCCGATGATCACGGCATCCGTACCGTACGGATCGGCCCGCATGGCCGAAAACACGGCCCCGGCATGCCGGCTGTCCACGAACGCCAGCAGTTTTCCTTCATTTGCCACATACAGAGGATCGAGCCCCAGAAGTTCGCACAATCCGGAAACCGCCTGTTTCACCGGAATGCGATCCTCATATATCCGGATGCCTGTGCCGGAAGTGGATGCAATCTCGTTTAGCGCCGTGCCCACCCCGCCCCGGGTGGGATCGCGAAGTACATGAATATCCGGACAGGTACGCAGCATTTGTGCCACCATGCGGTTTAGCGGGGCGCTGTCGCTGGATATGGGCGCATCAAATGAAAGCCCGGATCTTTTTGACAGGATGGTTACCCCGTGATCGGCAATGCTGCCGCTGAGCAGGATTTGATCCCCGGGGCGGGCATTGGCCGCGGAAATATGGATGCCCGGGCCGATCAGCCCGATGCCCGAGGTGTTGATGAAAATCTTGTCCGCAGCCCCCCGGGAAACCACCTTGGTGTCCCCGGTTACCACCTGGACGCCGGCGTTTTGCGCCGCCTGTCCCATGTCCGCCAGAACCGCCTTCAGGTCCGCCTTGGCAAAGCCTTCCTCGATAATCAGGCCCACGCTGATATATTGCGGCACAGCCCCGCACATGGCGATATCGTTGACCGTGCCGTTAATGGCCAGATCCCCGATGCTGCCGCCCGGGAAAAATATCGGATCCACCACGTAGGTATCCGTGGAAAAAGCAAAGCGGCTGCCGCCCATTTCAAAGACAGCCCCGTCCTCCAGGCCTGCGAGTATGGGATTATCAAAGACCGGCAGCATCATCTCGGCAATCAGGTTGCTTGACTGCCGCCCGCCGCTGCCGTGATCCAGCAGAATACGTTGGTTGCTCATCAGCCGTTGATCCGGGTCAGGTTTAAAAGACGCCATCAGGTCTGCTACTGCGCCTCGTGGTATTTAAAATATGCCGCACACGTGCCCTCTGTCGAAACCATGCAGGGCCCCACCGGATTTACGGGGGTGCACCGGGTTTTATACAGGGGGCATTCGGGCGGCGTCTTTGCCCCTGTCAAAATATCGCCGCACGCGCACCCGGCCGGCGGCGCCACATCCGGGGGGTGCACATTGAATCGCTTTCTGGCATCGTGGTCCGCAAATGCGTCCCTGAATTGCAGGCCGCTGCCGGGAATCCATCCAAGCCCGCGCCAGTCGGCATCACAGACTTCAAAAACCGTGTCCATGATCTGCCGGGCCGCCGGGTTGCCCTGCTCGGCCACCGCCCGGGGATAGCAGTTTTCCAGCTGCGGATCGCCCGTATCAAGCATTTCCGTTAACCGCAGCACGGCCCGGAGAATGTCCACGGGTTCAAACCCGGCCACCGCACACGGCACGCGGTATTGGTCAAAAAACTGCGAATACCCCTGCATCCCGATAATCACCGATACATGCCCGGGCAGCAGAAACGCATCGATTTCAACGCCCTGCATCTGCATCAGGGCCTCGAGTGCCGGGGGCACGATTTTGTGCATGGCAAATACGAAATAATTTTCAACCCCGGCCTGGCAAGCCGTCAGAACAGATGCGGCAATGGTCGGGGCGGTGGTCTCAAAGCCCACGCCCAGGAAAACCACGTTTTTCTCCGGGTTTTGCCGGGCAATTTCAACGGCATCAGATGCGGAATAAACGATCCGGACATCATTTCCGGCGGCTTTTTCCTGCTGCAGCGAGGAATTGCTGCCCGGCACCCGGATCAGATCCCCGAAAGTGGCTACAATGGTATCTGCCTGCCTGGCCAGGCTGATGGCCGCATCGATTTCGCCCTGGGCGGTCACGCACACCGGGCATCCCGGCCCGGAAATCAGGTCAACGCTTTGGGGCAGAAGCGATCGGATCCCGTTTCTGAAAATCGAAACCGTGTGGGTGCCGCAAACCTCCATGATCCGCACGGGCCTGCTGCTACGCGCGGCAATGCGTGAAGCAATGCTCTGGCAAAGCCGGCTGTCGCGGTATTCGGATATATGCAGCATATCTGTTTATTCATCCCGGTTCCCGGCAGCAGCACGGTCTTCCCGGATTTGCGCGGCAGCCGCAACCGCCTGCCCCAGGCAAACCCCGCCGTCATTTGCCGGCACATCATGATTTGTAAACACGGAAAAGCCTTTGGCCCCCAGAACATCGCACATCCCTTCCAGCATGCAGACGTTCTGGAAAACGCCGCCGGAAAGCACCACGCGCTGCAGCCCGGTTACTTGCCGGATGCGGTCGCAGACATCGGCAAACATAAATATCACCGTGGCATGAAACCGGGCGCTGACCTGCCGGACGGATGCGCCGCGTTGGAGGTCTTTAACAATGGCACGGATCATCCGGGCCGGCGAAACCTGAAATGCTTTCTCGTCGCCCTGGAAGATCTCATAATCATAAGCCCGGCCCGGATCCAGGGGAAACAAATTGCCGACTGCCTGCATTTCCAGTTCCATGGCGGCCTGGGCCTCAAAATTGACCCGGTTGCGGATTCCGGCAATCGCTGCCACCCCGTCAAACAAGCGCCCCAGGCTCGAGGTCAGCGGAGAATTGACTCGTTTCTCCGCCATTTCGGAAATCACCCGCACATGATCCGGATTCAGCCCCTCTAGAAACGGCAGCGCCAGGCCTGTCAAGTCCCCGCCGCAGGCATCGAGCAGGTAGCTGATCCCCATGCGCCAGGGTTCCCGGACAGCGGCCGCGCCGCCCGGCATGGGGACATAGGCCAGGTGGGCGCCTCTTTGAAAAGACGCCCTGCACGCGATCATGGCCTCGCCGCCCCATACTGCGCCGTCTGTTCCGTAGCCGGTTCCGTCAAGCGCCAGGCCGAT
Source organism: uncultured Desulfobacteraceae bacterium (assembly GCA_964613595.1). Taxonomy (GTDB): domain Bacteria; phylum Desulfobacterota; class Desulfobacteria; order Desulfobacterales; family Desulfosalsimonadaceae; genus Desulfosalsimonas. Next base: position 3,274 of record CAZTHW010000182.1, read on the forward strand.
CACATCGCCCTGAAGGTGATTTTCCGCCATGCATGAAACAATGTGGGCATGGTGATGCTGGACGGCAATGCAGGCATCCGGGTCGCACTGCCGGGCGTAGCCGGTGCTCAGATAGTCCGGATGCATGTCATGTGCGATGTAGGCCGGTTTGATATCCAGGATGCGCTGCATATGATCAATGGTATGCCGGAAAAAATCCAGTGCCTGGAGATTTTCCAGGTCCCCGATGTGCTGGCTGACAAATGCATGGGAATCTTTTGTCAGGCATACCGTATTTTTCAGTTCCGCCCCGCAGGCAAGGATCTGCGGCAGGTCTTCATCCAGGAAAACCGGGGCGGGCACGTAACCCCGGGATCGCCGCAGCATCCGGGTATCGCCGGCCGCGCGGCAGGCAATGGAATCATCACTTCGGATATAGATGTCCCGGTTGTGTACAAGGAAAGCATCTGCAATGCCGGACAGGCGGTCCACGGCCTCCGGGTTGGCAATGGCGATGAGCTCTTCGCTCAGATTGCCGCTGGTCATGACCAGGGCGGAAAATCCCCGGGTCATGAGCAGGCAGTGCAGGGGCGTATACGGCAACATTGTCCCGAAATACCGGTTTTGCTGGGATACGTTGCCGGCAATGCGGTTGGGGAAGCGCTTTTTCAACAGCACGATGGGCCGCCGCGGTGATTGCAAAATGGTGTATTCTTCGGGTGTGACATGTGCAAAACTTTCAACTGCGGCGATATCTGCGGCCATGAGCGCAAAGGGTTTTTCGGCCCGGTGCTTGCGCATCCGCAGCCGGTCCACGGCTTGTGCGTTCTGCGCATCCACGGCCAGGTGAAACCCGCCCAGGCCCTTGACCGCCAGGATATACCCTTCTTTTAGATACCGGGCGGCGGCATCAATCGGTTCGGCACACGGTATATGCCCGCCAGTGGAATCGAGCAGGGCCGGATGCGGCCCGCACGCCGGGCAGGCGTTGGGCTGGGCATGAAACCGGCGGCTTTGGGGGTCCTCGTATTCCGCGCGGCATTCGGGGCACATGGGAAAATGCTTCATGGAGGTGTTGGCACGGTCATAGGGGATGTCATCAACGATGGTGTACCTGGGGCCGCAATTGGTGCAGTTTATAAACGCATAGCCGTAACGCCGGTCGTGCGGATCAAACAGCTCTTTTAAGCAGTCCGCGCAGATGGAAACATCCGGAGAAATCAGGGTGGTGCGCAGCTCCCCGGAGCGGCTGGGGGATATGGAAAACTCGCTGAAGCCTTTAAAGGCGGCCTGCGACTCAAAAATCCCGGTAATATGGGACAAGGGCGGGGCATGGCGGCGGATGTCTGCGATAAAGCCGTCCACGTCGCAATCCTCGCCTTCCACGTGAATCTGCACCCCGGTTGCGGTGTTGGCCACCATGCCTGCCAGATCGTAATGCCGGGCAAGCTGATAGATAAACGGCCGGAAGCCCACACCCTGAACAATTCCCCGGATTTCCAGGGTTTTTGCGGTACCGGTGTGGACTCTGCCATTAAGCATTTATTCAACCGTTTTGAGTTGACAGCATTGTTTTTTTATTTAGTGCCCGAACGAAAACCAGGATTTTTTGTCAAGATCAAGGAAGGCGAAAATTTTAACCGCAGGCATACTCGAAGTATTCTGAGGATTAAAATTTGAGACTGACACAGATATTGGCGAAAAAGACGGTTTTCGTTCAGGCACTATTTAAAAGCCCTCAAATACCGCTGCATATATGTATTGCTGTTTACTCCGGGCCGCAGGGTTACATATCTTCGGGTGAGTTGTCAGACAAAAAAACATCGCGCATAAGATTCAAGGATGCCAGCGCGGTCTGTTCGTCTAAAACCTGGATGGCAAATCCGGCGTGCACGATCACGTAATCGCCGACCCGGGCATCTTCCACGAGCATCAGACTGGCTTTTCGCTGCACGCCTTCCACGTCAATGGTGGCAACTCCTGATTCGATGTCAGTAATTCTGGAGGGAATGGCAAGACACATAGGCAACTCTCAACCGGGGTTTGAAGCAAGTCAATACAACCATCAACGGCCGGCACATTTTCTAGCATGCATGCTATTGGGGGAATATTAATATATTCAATCCGTTTTTCCAAGAAAAAAACACACTGGCTGCTTTTCCGTATTCTGTCGCACACTGTTGCAGCCCCGGCCGTCTATCATTTATTCCATACAGGCGGCTTGAATCCGACCGGATATCCAGGCAAAACATCAACTCTTGTCCGCAAGCACCTGTCCGGCCCGCTCCAGGTCGCTGTTGATGGCCTGGCTGTCTTCTGCCACGGATTCCAGGATTTCGGCCACATCGGCCATGCCCGCCTGGCGGGCCCGCTCGGCCCACTGCCGGTAGGTGGCGGCATGATCGGCATTGTGCTTGAGCCAGTGCTGAACCATTTTGCCGAGTTTTTCGGACATGGGCATTTCGCTTTGCCCTGAACCGTGGCCGCTGTCATGATGGTCATGATGGTGGTTGTCGTGCCC
>CAZTHW010000183.1:0-5749 GCA_964613595.1 uncultured Desulfobacteraceae bacterium
TTTGCGCTCTTGTGAAATTGCACCTCGTTGCCCTGACGGCGGTGCGGAAAAGCGGATGTAAACATTATGTCCCAGTATCGGCCTATGGGCAGAACCGCAGAGATCCCCGGGCTATCCCGCCCCCTGTCTTCGGAAGAATACCACGAAGCAATAAATGCAGCCGCAAAGGAAGGGATCCACCGCCTTGACCGACCCTGAGACCCGCAAACCGGAAAGATTATCGTATAAGCCGCTACCGGAATATTACAAAAGACGATTTCACTTCACCATAGCTGCCCCTTCGTTTATTTACCCGGATCATATTCTGCCCAATGCGGTCATGCTCGCCCCGTTTGTCGACGAAATCGAGTTGGTGCTCTTTCAAAGCCGATCCGACCAGGACCTGCCGCCGGCAGCAGAAATCCGGGAACTGGCTGAAATTTCAAAAGACCGGGACCTCACCTACAACGTCCATCTGCCCATTGACGTGAACCTCACGGATGCCGACGCACACAGCCGGGCCCTGGCGATTGAACACACCGCCCGGGCCGTGCAATGCGCCCGGAGCCTTGACCCTTCCACGTGGACGCTGCATCTGCCTTATACGGAAGATTTTGCAGACGAGACCTCGGTACACACTTGGCAAGAGCGGGCAACTGCGGCTGCAGGGCAGCTTTTGGAACGCACCCGGATCGCCCCGCGTTCGGTTTCAGTCGAGACCCTGGATTTTCCGCCTGAATGGATAGAGCCCGTGGTCAGCCGCCTGGATCTTTCCGTCTGCCTGGATATCGGCCACCTGATTGAATTCGGATATGACATCTCCGAGACGTTTTACCGCTTCAAAGACCGCATCTCCATTCTTCACCTGTACGGGGACGTGATTTCCGGTCGGGGACACGTGGGTCTTCACCGCCTGCCCGAGGCCCACAAGCCGGCTGTAAAAAACATTCTTTCGCAATTTACCGGCACCGTCTGCCTGGAAGTTTTCTCTTATGAGGATCTCAAGGCGTCCCTTGACGCCCTGAAGCGCCTTGCCGGAAAAAACCGGTAAAGATGACCCGGTAAAACTTTCCGGCAAACGCCTTGACTTTGACTTCATGTCAGGATAAGGATCTTTTTGGACGAAGCGTCATTTATTTTTTCGAAGAAACCGTTGGCGCGGTATTGCTCACCACGCGGATCACGAAGCGCACGAAGAAAAACAAAGAAAAAACCGAAACCTTCGTGATCTTCGTGCCCTTCGTGGTTGTTATTGACAAAGCGTTTTTCACAAACGGAACACGGTGCAAATCCGTGACGCACCCGGCGCTGTAAGCCGGAAATGCCGATGCACAAACAGGGCGCTGCCCCGGGAAGCCACTGCCGGTTTTCAACCCGGCGGGAAGGCAAGCCCCGGCTGAAATCCGGCAAGTCAGAAGACGTGTGAAAAACGCGGCTTGCGGAATCTGATGGCAAAGGGTTCCGACGGGAGGAGAAATCCTCCCGTCGGAACCCTTTTTTTTTGAACATTATTATACGAGGAGGCATATATGGAACTGCATGAAGCAATCAAAAAGATCACCCCGCCGGATGCTGAATTCAAGCAAAAGGCCGCCCGGCGCTTGAACGATCAGGCCCGGCCCAACGGCAGCCTCGGCATGCTGGAAGACAGCGCCCGGCGCCTGGCAGGCATTGCAAAAACCCTGGACGTGCATCTGGCGCGCAAGGTCATTGTTACCTGCGCCGGAGACCACGGCGTGGTGGCCGAAGGCGTCAGCCTGTTTCCGCAGGAAGTCACCGCACAGATGGTATACAACTTTGTGGACGGGGGCGCTTCCATCAACGTGCTGGCCCGCCACGCCGGGGCGGAAGTGCGCGCCGCAGACCTTGGGGTCAGCCATGATTTTGAAAAGGAACTGCCGATATTTCACAAAAAAATCGGCAAAGGCACCGGCAATATCCGGCGCGAACCGGCCATGACACGCGATCAGGCGGTTCTGGCGCTTGAAGCCGGCATATCCATAGTGGCGGAACTCACCGCCGGGCAGCGCGTGGACATGCTCGGCACCGGAGATATGGGAATAGGCAACACCACGCCGTCTACTGCGGTGATTGCCGCCTTTTCCGGCATGGCCCCGGAAAAACTGGCGGGCCGGGGCACCGGCCTGGATGACGCCGCGCTTGCCCACAAGATCCGCGTTATCAAGGACGCCCTGGAGCTTCACCAGCCCGATCCAAACGATCCCGTGGATGTGCTGGCAAAAGTGGGCGGCTTTGAGATCGGCGGGCTTGCCGGACTGGTTATCGGCGCAGCCGCCTGCGGCATTCCGGTGGCCTGCGACGGCCTGATCGCCACGGCCGGCGCCCTGATCGCATGCGAACTCGCACCTGTGGCAAAATCCTACCTGTTTATCAGTCACAATTCCGTGGAGGCCGGCCACCGCTTTATGATCGATCGGCTGGGCATTGCCCCGCTTCTCGATCTGAAACTTCGGCTCGGCGAAGGCACTGGCGCCGCCCTTGCCATGGAGCTCCTGGATGCCGCCACCCGGGTGCTGGCAGAGATCCGGACTTTTGAAGAAGTCCGGATCAGAAATGCCCAGCAGGAATAAAACATGGACCTAAATTGAGCGATTTTCAAGTTTGTCGCAGATACAAGGAACCGGCTTTGTCTGAAACCGGCTGAAATAAACTTGACAAACGAAATTTTTCCTAATAAATAAACCTTTTAAATTCTTAATGGATTGCAGTCTTTACCGGATTTTCATCAATGTGATTGAAGATAGCCGTTTTATAGTTGATTCGTAAAGGTAAACGTCAAACAAAGGAGATTCAATATGGCCGAAATTGGACACGGTGGAAAAGAAATCAAGGAAAGAATCTTTGACCCGAGCAAAGCCAGGGAAAAGATCAAGGGGCTGACCGAAATCCCCGTGCGCAAGCAGATTGCAAATGAAATCATAGACCTGGCCTATGGGTTTTTCTCCCCGCTGGAAGGCTTCATGGGCAAGGCGGATGTCGACGGCGTCGTCAAGAATATGCGCCTGGCAGACGGCACTATCTGGCCGATTCCAATCCTGTTTGATCTTTCAGAAAAGGAAGTGGCCGATTACGGCGTGGAGTCCGGCAAATCCGTTGTCCTGACCTACCAGGGCAACCCCATGGCGCTTTTTGAAGTCGATGAGGTATTTGAATACGACAAGGCAGCCATGTGCAAAGCGGTTTTCGGCACGGACGAGGAAAAGCATCCCGGCTGCAAGAGAACCTACGAGTACAAGGACAAGTTCATCGGCGGAAAGATCACGCTGGTAAAAGAGCCCAAGATCAACGAACCCTTTGGCCCGTATTTCCTGCCGCCCCTGAAAATGCGGCAGATCATAAAGGAAAAGGGCTGGAGCCGCACCGTGGCCCACCAGACCAGAAACGTTCCCCACACCGGTCATGAATGGCTGATGAAAGGGGCATTTTTCCAGGCCTATGCAGACCTTCCCATTGAAAAACCCGAGGTCGGCGTGGTGGTCAATGCCATTATCGGTGAAAAGCGGGTCAAGGACTATATTGATGAAGCCATCGTGCTTTGCCAGGACGAACTGGAAAAAGCCGGCTATTTCGGCCCGCACAACCACCTTACGAGCCTGACCTTCTGGGATATGCGCTATGCAGGCCCCAAGGAAGCCATTTTCCACGCAATCCTGAGAACCAATCTGGGCATTACCCATCATATGTACGGCCGCGACCATGCCGGCGTCGGCGACTACTACGGCGCTTATGAAGCCCATCACCTGCTTGAAAGTGTCGGCGAAGAACTGGACATCACACCGGTCTACTCCATGAACTGGCTGTATTGCCCGGTCTGTGCTGAAATCACCAGTGAAGGCCTCTGCAACCACGGTGATCAGCAGCAGAAGTTCAGCGGCACACTGATCCGCAGCATTGTCACAGACGGCGTCAAGCCGCCCCGCCTGATCATCCGGCCCGAAGTCTTTGACCAGATCATGGCATGCGCTGATAAATACGGACAGGGTTCTCCCTTTGTAACAGAAGAATACCTGGAGAAGAGATCCCCGGTCTTTGATATTGAACCCTTATAAAAACAGCTACAGGAGGTCATCACATGGCAGGGAAAAATCCCATTTATATCTGGATAAATGAAGAACGCTACGCCGAACTGGAAAAAGCCGGCCTGGCCGACTATACCGAGGAAAGACTGGCCGGCCTCAAGGTTCTGGTGGTTTACGCAGACGACGAACAGGCCAAGCAATGCGTCAACAAATTCGGCGCAAAGCACGACACGTCCACCACAGGCAGCATCGAGCTGCTTCCCGCTAACGTCAAGAACAAGATCTACGAAAAGGTTGTTGAAAAGCGGAGCCTTGACGTCGTGGGCGATGCGCTGGCAGAGTGCTGAATTTCGGCACAAACGACAAAACCATGCCGAAGAATAGCGCCGTGGGGTGATTCTGCAGAAATGATCCCGGGTAAACCGCATATTGAGCAGAATCTTTCGTAAAACCCAAAAAAAGGGGGCTTTGCACAAAAGCCCCCTTTTTAAATTTTACAGGCAGTGTTGATAAGCCTGTAAAAAGTCTTTTTTACAGGCAGTGTTAAGCTTTAAGTGATTAAGTGTTTAAGTAAAATCAAAACCTTATTTTTTTATTGCTTGACGGGCATAACATTTTTCAGACTCCCGAGGAAATCCTTTTTTTCGCTCTTATGAAATTGCACTTTGTTGACCTGACGGCGGCGCGGAAAAGCGGGTTTGCGAGCTGAAATTGAGGCTCGCAGAGGCTCCTGGAGCGAGGAAACTCCTTTTTCACGCCGCCGTCAGCCAAAGCGCCACGGACGGACAATCCCATGACGCAGATTTTTGATACCAACAAAAGCCGCATCCTGGATCGTGTCCAGGTCAACATTCCGTTTACCTGGCTCATGGACGAGCAGGCTGGCTGGATGGACGTGTTTATTGAAAGCCGCATCAACCCGGAAATCGGATTGGATGCCCAGGCCCTGGATCAATACCGGCAATCCGATTTTGCCGCCGCGGCCCGGCGGTTTCAATCCGCCGGCCGCACCGTCACCATCCACGGTCCCTTCCTCGATCTTTCCCCCGGATCCCCGGATACCGAGATCCGGGCGGTCACCCGGCACCGGCTTTCCCAGATGATCAAAGCCGCAGACGTGTTCTCCCCGCAAACCATTGTCTGCCACGCCGCCTATGACGCGGCCAGATATGGCTTTGTCCGGGAAAGCTGGTATGAAAGCGCCGCGGAGATATGGAAGTGGGCCGGCAGCTTGCTTGCTGAAAAAGGCATCCGGCTGATGCTGGAAAACGTCTACGAAACCGATCCGGAGGAAATCGGCTGCATGCTTGAACAGGTCGCGGACGAAAACACCGGGTGCTGCCTGGATGTCGGCCATCTGTTTGTCTTCAGCCGCATTCCGCTTTACACCTGGATCGAAAAACTTTCCCCGTATATCGGGCAGCTCCACCTGCACGACAACCAGGGCCAAAAAGACGACCACATGGGCATGGGCGAGGGAAAAATCGATTTTGCCCCCCTGTTTGACTGGATCTGCAGTCTTCCGCAAATTCCGGTGATCACCCTGGAGCCCCATAACCAGGATGCCCTGGTCACAAGCATTTCGTTTCTCGAAAAACAGGACTTCCCGCCGGCAAGCTGATGCGGGCCGCAATGAAGGGTGATGCACTCGTAAAAAGTCTGATTTTAGATGGCACCGTAAAAAGTTCAAGATCAAGGCTTGCGCAATTTCGAAGAATGCAGTCACGCCG
>CAZTHW010000184.1:0-5715 GCA_964613595.1 uncultured Desulfobacteraceae bacterium
CCGCCCAGTAAGGCCCCTCCCCCACGGTGGCGCGATGGGCATGCCCGCATTCAGTGCCCACCATCCGCTTGGGCTTTAGCCGATCCATGGCGTCATAAACGCTTTCCACCTGCAGACGGCAGGCCTCCCAGTCTCCGGCAAACATGGCCAGGCTGGTCAACTCCCAGCCCTTGCTGGGAATGGTCCAGTTCTCCCCGGCGATGTTGAACAGGATCGCAGCCTCTGCGAGATCTTCCGGGTAATGCTTGACCTCCCGGGCATTTACCGTGTAGAGAATATCGGCATCATCCTTATCCACCGGGGCGTTCAGGCCGGGGTAATCCTCTTCATACTCCTCGACCATCCATTCAAAGGTATCAACAAAATCCTCCGGGGTGACATCCATCTGCGCCCGGTAGACCCGGTGCATGCCTGCACCCACCTTCATTTCCCACGGCACGAATCCCTGCTGGTAAAGCAGCCCGCGCAGGTAGCTGATCATGACGCCCACGTCAATGCCGTGGGGACAGTACATGGCACACCGGTTACAGCATGTGCATTTGGCCCAGGCGGTTTCCATGGCCATGTGCATGAACGCATTGTCCACGTTTCCGTTTTTACGGACGATTTCTCCAAGGGTGGACTGAATCTTGTAGGCAGGCACCTGCATAGGATCACGGTTGTTGATCCGGTAAAAAAAACAACTGTCTGCACACATGCCGCAGCGAGCGCACATGGACAGCCAGGTCCGGAGCCGGGACTTCAGGCTTTTGCCCAGGGTCTGCCGGAGCATCTCCGCATCCACGTCCAGATGCTTCATCTCCTCGTAATAGGTCTGGCCGCCCTTATCGGCAAGCAGTGCTTTCAACTGCTCCTCGGTATCCACGGGCTGCTTATTGCAGAGTGTTCCTTCCGGCATGAATGGAATCCCCCAAATAAATTCGAAATCCGAATATCGAAATCCGAAACAAATTCGAATATAAAATTTTCAAAACATCTACGCTGTCTACCAGGCCATTCCCTTGCCCTTCATGCCGCCGCGCTTGATGCCGAAATCCATGCCGATCTGCGCCCGGGAGAGAAAAAACGTGACCACGTGGGAAAGCTTGGTAAACGGAATCAAGATCAGCAGCAGCTCGCCTGCGGCAATATGGATCAGCAGCCAGAAATCGTAGTTTGCCGGATCATACCGACAGATCAGACCCGTAACAAAAGGGGCCGCAGTCAGTGCAAGGATAAAATAATCGTGAAACGTGGTCAGGATACGCACCTCGGGCAGCGCAATCCGGCGCAGCACAAGTATCAGTAGTGCAGCCAGCACGCCCCAGCTCAGTATGTCGGCAGCCAGGGCCGGCAGGGTGAAAAACGAGAAACCCAGCTTTTCCTCCAGGAACATGTTATGGGCCAGCAGAAAAAGCGGTACCGCCACCACGCCGATATGGAAGACGAAAAACACCACGGTCATTACCGGCTGAACCCGCCAGCTTCGCGTGCCAAACGGCACCAGCCACTTGAAAATCGATCTGGCGGCCCCTTTCATGCCCGCTTTGCGGTGCGCCCGGTACGCCACCCGGTCCAGCTTCCAGTCCAGCCCCCGGATATAGCGCACCACCCGTACCAACAGTCCGAGAACAAGGACCGCAATGGAGATGTAAAACATCGGGCCGGTCAAAAATGCATGCATCGGGTGTTCCTCCCTGCCCCCGCCACTTTACGGGGTTGTTCCGTATATTCGGCGCGCCCGCCGTACTCGTTTTGTGCTAAAAGGTGCGCTTCTTATCATCCCGCCCTGTCAGAAACAGCCAGAAAAGCGGCAGACCGATCAGGGCGCCTGCCATGAGCAAATAGGCCACCGCCTTTGTATGGGTCATAAATTCCTGAAGTGTAAAAAATGCGTTTTCCATATCACTCTTCCTGCTGCTCCCTGTAATCCGGGTGTTCGTATAGAATCGGCATTCGGGTGGCAATAAACCGGTATGCCACCACCCCTAACGTGACGATAAACAGCGTGATGACCACTTCCATCCAGCTCGGAAAATAACGTTGATCCATCGGCAATTGCCAGTTAAATGCCACCAGGGAAACGTTGAGCCGGTTTAGTACAATCCCCAGCACCGCCCACAAGGCCGTCCAGCGGATAAGGCCCGGGCGTTTTTCGCGGACGCCCACGGCAAAGAAAAACGCCGGCAGGGCCACGAATCCGATCATCTCCACCAGGTACCACGCCCCCCATCCGGTTGCGAGATAATGCCAGTCATTGTCCACTGCCAGGCCGATCATCTGCATGAACAGATATCCCATCATGATAAACGATGCGGCCTTGGCAAAACCCAGGGCCACATCCCCGCTTTGCTCCACATGATGAGCATCCATCTTGTGATGCAGAAACCGGTGGGAAAGCGTGCTTTCAAATATCACCATGGATAGCCCGGCAAACATGCTGGATACAAAGAAAAACAAGGCCAGGTAAGATGAGTACCAGAGCGGATGCAGCTTTGACGGCGCAATCAGGTAAAGTGCCCCCAGAGACGACTGGTGCAGGGTCGAGAGAATCACCCCGAAGATGGTCAGCACCAGCACCAGCTTTACTACCAGGTTTCTGGCCCGCTTCAGGCCGAGCCATTCAAGGGCGGCCGGTGTAAACTCGATAAAGAGCACCGTGAGGTACAAAAACACGCACAAACCCACCTCAAAAAGAAGCGAGGAGGTTCCCTGGGAATAAAATATCGGGTACGGCAGCCGCCAGGGCCGGCCCACATCATAGTGCAGCGCCAGCACCACCAGGGCGTATCCCAGAAATGCGGTCAGAATCGCGGGCCGCACCGCGGTATGAAAACGCTTGAGCCCGAATATGTAACAGGCAGCAGAGGTCATGTACCCGCCTGCGGCCAGGGCCACTCCACACATCAGGTCAAACCCGATCCACAGGCCCCAGGGCGTGTTATGGTCCAGGTTGGTGACAGCGCCCAGCCCCCCGGTAAAACGGATCACCGTGAGCACAAGACCCACGGCGATGATGATGCCGGCCACGATGTTAAACGGGGTCCAGACTGACGGCTTTGCCGCGTTTTTCAAAGAGGCGGATATCTGTTGCATTGCTTATGTCTCCTTGCCGCTGTCATCATCTGCGGCCGGTTTATCCGCAGCCTGCTGCTGCTCGGCCTCCTTGAGCGCTTTTTCCACTTCCCGCTTCACAGCGGCTTCCTTTTCCTTGTCAGCCGCCTTTTTCTGCTCGGCCAGCTTCTGCTTCATCTCTTCCTCGGCTTGGGCACGAGTTTGCGCCACTGCGGCCTGCCGCTCGTCTCCGGCGATCTGCTCCCTGCGCCGGGCAATGGCATATATGCCGGTAAGAAGAACGACCCCGGCAGTGACGGCCATGGGCACCACTGCCAGCGCACCGGAAGTATACTCGGGGGCGGGTTTGACACCCAGATCCTCGCGCATGCCCAGGCTTGAAAAGGACCGGGGGGACAGGTAGAGCCAACTGGTGCCGCCCATCTCGAACTGCCCGTAGATATGATCCACGTAAAGCTCGGGATGACGGCTGATACGCTGCCGGGCGGCTTTGATCAGCGCATCCCGCCGGCCGAATGTCAGGGCCTCCTTGGGGCAGGCCGAAACGCATCCGGGCAGCTTGCCCTCCAGGATTCGCGGATAGCAAAGGGTGCACTTCATCACCCGGGGAGCGAGGACCTTGTCGTATTCGTATGCGGGCACACTAAACGGGCATGCGATCATGCAGTATCGGCACCCCACGCACAAAGAGGCGTCATAGACCACCGCCCCGGTTTCGTCTTTTCGAAGCGCCTTGACAAAGCACGCCGAGGCACAGGCCGGCTCCAGGCAGTGGTTGCACTGGGCTTTGACATACAGCGGGTCTGATGCTTCCGGAAACTGATACCGGTTGACCACCGTGTATGTCTTCGCTGTTAACTCCCGGTCCTGCTTGAGCACTGCCAGGTCGTCAAACGGCTTGTCCGGGGCCGGCAGATCATTGACCTCGTTGCAGGCTGCCTCGCACTTGCGGCAACCGATGCAGCGGGTGATATCGTGGAGCACGCCGAAACTTCCCGGGTATCCGGAAAAATGTTTTCCGGTGGCCGCCCTGGCAACGCCGGGCGCCAGCGCACCGGCACCTGCCGCAGCCATCCATCCGAACAATTGCCTCCGGGTGATCCCCATAGTCTCCTCTTTGTCTATTGCGTTGATACCCCGTTGCCGGGGCATCGGCTATCCATTTGCCTTACGTTCTTCATGACACGCCTTGCAATCCGTGCCCGCCGGCTTTTCCAGGCCCATCTGCTCATGGCATCCGATGCACTGGCCGTGATAGGCGGCCTTCAGCCATGGCCTATGCGTTTCGAGCCGGCTTTCCTTTGCCGTGTGGCAGCTTGCACACTTCGGAGGCGTCAGGCTCGGCGGACTATTGTGATGGCACCCCGCACAAATGGTTTCAGCCCGGGTATGAAACACCGAGGCCAGACTGTTTTCCCCGATTTTTTCGGCCAGAGCAAGCACGATTTTGCGGTGTGGCATTTTTGCGGCCTGGTACTGGTCCGCCATTACATCGATTTTGACTTCCTCTGGAATCTTTTTCTTTGCCACGGTTTTGAGGCGGTCCGGCCGTTTTTTCACAGCCGAAGCAGCAATCGCTTTCATATGCTCATCACCCACCGGCAGGGGTTCGAATTGTTCTGCATCCAATTCGTGGCAGACCCGGCAGTCTCTGGCAGCAAACCGCTTTTCGGGCATCTGCGCATGGCACCCGGCACACTCGGCGGCCGCCGTCTGCAGCTTATGGCACCCGATGCAGCTTCTGTCCGAATCCGAAGTATGCATGGCGCGCTCCAGGGAAACAAAACCGCCTTTTTCGGTCCCCTGGCTCTTATGACATTTGCTGCATGACTCCAGGGATTTGTGGTGGCAGCGCCGACAGGTATCCGAGGCCTTTTCATGCTGCAAATGGTCATAGGCCACGGCGCCGGTCAACTGGGACGGCAATTTGCCCACTTTTTCAGCCGCCTTGAGCCAGTCTGCCATGATCAGGGCATCGGACTGTCCCCGCTTGAGCCGGGGCACATCCTTGATTTTCTTTATCTCGGCGAGCCCTTCGGCGCTGTGGCAACCCCGGCATTCCACCGGTCCGGCCTTGATATCCTCTTTTCTGAAGCGGCGGTGGCAGTTCACACAGTCGTCATGTGCAGCTTTGCGGAAGGACCGGGTGTCATCGACCCGCTGCTGCTTGTGGCAGTAGCGGCACGAGCCTTCCTCGCCTTTCTTGTATACCAGTTCCTCGGTCTGCTCGTTATATACGTGATGGCAGGCACCGCAGTTCTTGTCGCTTTTTTGCGGCTTGTACTTGATCGGTTCGGCACTTTGATGCCTGAAATGCAGGGAATGGTCGAATTCAACCAGCTTCCGGTCCGGTGCAACCTCCGACGGACCCTGATGGCAGCCCCGGCAGTTTTCCACCAGCGGGCCTGCTTTTTCGGATCGGCCGGCCCGCTCCTTGTGGCAGCCGATACACTCGTCGTGGTACCGTTTCATGGCCGCCCGGCCGGTGAGATCTTTGGTGTCCTTGAATGAAAAAATCAACGACTGCGGCTCTTTGTCCGCCTTGTTGTGGCAGGCGGTGCAGTCTGCGTCCCTCAGGGTGCTGGTGTGGCGGTCGTGGGCGAACACTGCCGGCGGCATTCGGTGATCTTGCCCTTTATCAAAAACCTGAAGCTCCAGCAC
>CAZTHW010000185.1:0-5694 GCA_964613595.1 uncultured Desulfobacteraceae bacterium
GACTATGCGAGACTGCATCTGACGCAGTAGATGCGGCAAAATTGGAAATCCCGGACAATTTCCCATATCCCGACAAACCCGGAAAGGACGGCGAACCATGATCAAAATCAATGAACATTTCAATAAACTGCAGGCATCCTACCTGTTTTCCAATATTGCCGCCCGGATCGCGCAATTCCAGGAACAAAATCCCCAAACCGACATTATCAAGCTCGGCATCGGGGATGCCACGCGCGGCCTGCCGCAGGCCTGTGTTGCGGCCATGCACGCGGGAGTCGATGAAATGGGTGAGGACGCCACATTCCGGGGATACGGCCCGGAGCAGGGATACGCGTTTCTGCGCGAAAAAATCGCGGAAAACGACTACGCGGTCCGGGGAGCCGGGATTGCCGCTGACGAGATCTTTATCAGCGACGGCGCCAAGTGCGACACCGGCAATTTCCAGGAGATCCTGGCCACAGACATCCGCGTGGCGGTACCAGACCCGGTTTATCCCGTATACGTGGACACCAACGTCATGGCCGGCCGTACCGGTTCATTCCATAACGGCCGGTTTGAAAACATCGTGTACATGCCCAGCACGCAGGACAACAACTATGTCCCGGAGCCGCCGGATACGAACGTGGACCTGATTTACCTGTGCTTTCCCAACAATCCCACCGGGGCCACGGTGAGCCGGGCGGATCTGAAGCAGTGGGTTGATTTTGCGCGGGACAACCGGGCCCTGATTCTATACGATGCGGCCTACGAAGCCTTTATCCGGGATGATGCCATCCCCCGCTCCATCTACGAGGTGGAAGGCGCCCGGGAGGTTGCCGTTGAATTCCGCAGTTTTTCAAAGACCGCGGGTTTTACCGGCACCCGGTGCGCATTCACGGTCGTGCCCAAAGAATGCCGGGCTTTTGACGAAAACGGCGATACCCGGTATCTGCATTCCTTGTGGAATCGCAGGCATTCCACAAAGTTCAACGGGGTGGCCTATCCGGTACAGCGGGCTGCAGAAGCGGTATACACCCCGGCGGGGCAAGAGCAGGTAAAGGCACTGATTGCCGATTACATGAAAAATGCGGACCGGATCCGCAAAGAAATGGATGATCTGGGATATGCCTATGTGGGCGGCGAGCATTCCCCCTATATCTGGATCGAAGCGCAGATGGACTCCTGGGAATTTTTCGACATGCTGCTCAACAAGGCCGGCGTGGTCTGCACCCCGGGCGCGGGCTTCGGTCCCTGCGGCGCCTCCTGCATCCGCCTGAGCGCCTTTAACTCCTACGAAAACGTGGACCGCGCCATGCAGCGCATCCGCGAAGCCCTGCAAAAGGGTTGAGCAGAAGTTAGCCTGTAAAAAGGCTTTTTTACAGGCAGTTTTAAGTGATTAAGTGTTAAGTGTTAAGTAAAATCAAAAAGTTATTTTTTTATTATTTGTCGGTTATAGAAGTTTCTGGACTTATTCCGGTGCAATCAGAGGTTAACTGCGGCAACAGGATTTTTTGCAGGGCCGGGGGAGTCTGACCGGCTCTGCAAAGAAACATCGGCCTTCAAGGACTTTCGCAGGTCGGGCCGGCGGGGAAGCCCGGCACTCAAAGAAGCAGGCCCTCATAAGATATGAATTTCATGGATATTCCAATGGGTTTCGAAAATAGCGGGTCACATTCCTATTTGAGTGCCGGACCACCCCGCCGTCCCGACATGGCCATCCGCCTCGACAGCTTCCCCCCGCCTGATTCCGGAAAGCTTCAAAACCCCGGCGTAGGGGCGAACCTGTGTGTCGCCCGGATATACGGTTGTTAATGTCTGAAGAATCCGTCAGGTTTTTCTCGTGCGAAGATTGGCGGGGTTGCCGCATGGCGCATTGCATGAGGGCCGGAGCAGCTCTTGGCAAAGCTGAGCCGGCGGCCGGCACTGCTTGAGCCCGCGATAGCGGGCGAGTTTGCCGAGCCGCCGCGAAGCGAGCCTTAGAGATGCCCGGCCCGAGTGCAGCGACAGGCGGCAGCCCCGCCAAGCGACGCTCGCGGATAAGCATTGAAAAGCGGATTTTCGCAGAGGGCTTACGGTAAAAAGCCTTCAGGAATTTTTCGAAAAGACGCGGTCGCGGAGGCGGGCGGTCCATTGCGGATCACAGGGGATTTGGCGGCCGTCCAGGGAGCGGATACTGACGGGTCCCATCAGGGAATTGGTGGCGATCAGGGCGTCTGCATCGAGAAGGGCTTGGGGGGTTAAGGGCCGGAAATCGTTGCGGAAGCCCTCTGCTTGCAGGAGTTCCAGGATTGCGGCTTCCATGACGCCGGCAAGCACGTGGGACGAAGCCGGGGAGATTACGGTATTGCCTCGGAAAATCAGCAGATTGGCGGTGTTGGTCTCCGAGATCGTGCCGTCGGGATTGAGAATCACGGCCTCGTCTGCACCGTTTTCCCGGGCCCACCTGCCGGCCAGAAAATAATACAGGTAATTCAGCGTTTTGTGCGCAGCCAGCGGCGTCTGCCGGGGATAGGGATATACGGCCAGATCCAGGGCCGGTTTTCCGAGCTGGTCCAGCCGGTGCACATAAGGGGCGGCTGTAACCACAAGGTGCGGCTGCCGGGAATCGAATGCGGCAAGGGCCATCAATTTTGACAC
The DNA here is from genome assembly GCA_964613595.1 of uncultured Desulfobacteraceae bacterium. Classification (GTDB taxonomy): domain Bacteria; phylum Desulfobacterota; class Desulfobacteria; order Desulfobacterales; family Desulfosalsimonadaceae; genus Desulfosalsimonas. The sequence goes on from CAZTHW010000185.1 coordinate 2,617, forward strand.
GCAGACATCGTCACCCAGGTTGTTTGCCGCTAAGACCTGTGAAAACACCGGCTCCCAGGTCAGATCCGGCACGGGCGCCGCAAAAAGCGTTTGCCAGGACTGGTAAAATCGCTCCAGGTGACTTGCCAGCAGATGCGGGCGGCCGCGATCCACGCGGATGGTTTCAAAAAAGCCGTACCCGTACTGCAGGCCCGGGTCAGTCACCGGGACATGCGCCCGGGAAGCCGGCACCACCATGCCGTCCATCCATATGCGGTCCTCGCGGGCCGCGGCGCCGCCCCGGCTCTCAAATATGCCCATGACCGAGCGCCCCTTGTGCAGGGTCTCATCGTATTCCGCGGCCGGGTCGGAGTCATACACAACCCCGCCGCCCACGGAAAACCGCATCCTTCCGTTTTCGATCACGGCCGTCCGGATGGCAATGGACAGGTCCATGGTTTGGTGAAATCCGATATATCCGATGGAGCCGGTGTATACATGCCTGCGGCAGGGCTCGAGTTCATCAATGATTTCCATTGCCCGGATTCTCGGACATCCGGTAACAGACCCGCCGGGAAAGGCCGCCCGAAGCAGGTCCACACTGTCTCGTCCCTGCGCCAGTCGCCCCCGCACAATTGATACCAGGTGAAACACGTTATGATATGCCTCCAGGCGCCTGTGCCCGGCCACCTCGACACTGCCCCCGGCGCAGACGCGGCCAAGGTCGTTTCGCATCAGGTCCACGATCATGGAAAGCTCGGCATCATCCTTGGCACTGTTTTTCAATTCCGCGGCCATGGCCTGATCCGCGGCCAAGTCCGCGCCCCTGGGCCGGGTGCCCTTGATCGGGCGGGTCTCCACCAGGTCCCGGCGCTGTTTTAAAAACCGCTCCGGCGAGGTGGAAACGATCCAATGGTCGCCGGCATGCACATACGCGTAAAAAGCGGCCGGGGCGGCGGAAAAGAGCTCGGCAAACAGGGCATACGCACTGCCGGTAAAATCGGTCTCAAAGCGCTGGGAAAAGTTGACCTGGTAGATGTGGCCTGCAGCGATGTAATCGCGGGCACGGGCAACGGCGGCCATGTAGGTTTCCCGGGTAAAAGGGGACCAAAACCCTCTGCGGCCACCGGCAAAGGATTGCGCATCCGGGTTGGGCCGGGCGCGGAGGCGATCAAAAAACCAGTCGCGAAGCCGCTCCGGGCCCTCAACGCCGGAATCCCTGAATACCGGCATGCACAAGGTAAACCTGTCAGTATGCCGGTCTGCAACCAGCAGCACGGAAGGGGCATACAGGCAGAGTTCGGGCAGGCCGCTGTCATCAACGGTTGTCCGGGGCAGATCTTCGATGAAATCCTTCAAATCATAGGACAGATACCCGAAAAACCCGGCGGAAACAGGCTCGGGCAGACCCGCATCAGCCATGTCAAATGCGCAAAGCACCTGGCGCAGCAGATCAAACGGATCTCCCTGGAAGCTGCGGCTTTCCCCGCAGGATTCCACTTGCACGGTTGCGCCCCATGATTTTATGGCCAGCCACGGCCGAACCGCCAGGAGATGATAACGGGCCGCATCCAGGTCTCCGCCGCTTGCCAGGATCACGGTGCCGGGAAGATCGGCAAAGCATCCGGCCATATCCAGAAATGAGCCCTGCAGCGCGATTTCCTCGATATGCACCCGATCCATGCATCCGACCATGGATTGAATATCAGCGGCATCCGGCATAACAAGCCCCCTGTTCAGGCCTTTGCAGGCGGATAAAAGCCTCTGCCAGCGCAAAACCATGATCGCTCATAAAGCTCTCCGGGTGAAACTGCACGCCGTAAAGCCCGCGAGCCGGATCGGCAATCCCCATGAGAACGCCGTCTTCGGTCCAGGCACAGGCATGAAGGCCCGCTGCGGTGCCGTCTGCCACCAGGGAATGATACCGGGCGGCTGTAAACGGCGAGGGCAGCCCGGCAAACAAGCCGGTATTGTCATGAAAAACCGGGCTGGTTTTGCCGTGCACCGGCACGGGCGCCCGGATCGTCCTGCCGCCGAAGGCCTCGTTCATGCACTGCATCCCCAGGCAGACCCCGAGTATGGGCACCCTGCCGGCAAAGGCGCGGATCAGATCCACTGAAACACCCGAAGTTCCGGGATCCCCGGGCCCGGGACTGATCAGGATGAAGTCCGGATCTCGGGCGTCGGCCTCTGCCGGAGAGATGCGGTCTGCCCTGAACACGTCAATGCCCACCCCCAGGCCCGAAAACATCTGGACCAGGTTGTGGGTAAATGAATCGTAATTGTCGATGATCAGCAGCTTGCCCATACCCCCGGAAACCTTTCCCGGCTGCCCATAAAAAAAAGCGCCACCCAGAATGAGTCTGGGTGGCGCTTTGCCTATGACATAACTCATGTTTCATGATTTCAGATTGTACAGATGAAATCTACATCATGCGCAGTCTGATTTCAAGCCCGTTTTTATCGGAATTTCAGGATTCCGTGTCCATGGGCACATCCATGTCGCTTCCCGGGGTTTGCATCCCGGACGGTGTTCTGGAAGCGGGCTTGCCGGTTTCCTGCTGTTTTCCCTTGACCTTTTTGAGCTGCTTGGAAATTTTCCTGAACGCTTCTGTGATCAACGACCTGAGCGGATCGTGCATGTCGCCTTCGCCGGCCTCCCGGCGCACCACGAGTTCCTTGCCGGGCGGCACACGCAGATCAATGCGCACCCGGTAATTGTTTCCGGATCGCTGATGCTCCTGGGGCTTTTCCACCGATACCCGGCAGCTGGTAATGCGATCATGCATCCCGTCGAGCTTGGCCGCCTTTTCACGAATGAGCTCATCAATATCCTGGCTTTTTTCCACATTGCGGTACGTAATCTCAAGTGGTACTTCCATATTCATCCTCTTTCTGATTTTTGGGGTAGGGTTTTATCCGGCCGATATGCTTAATATAACATTCATTTCGCCCACGTAAACAAAATAAAACCCTTTGCCTTTCACTTCAAGTACTTGGTACCTAAATTGAGCGTTTCAACTTTTTACACGGATCAATCTTTATAATTTTTTTAAGGAATTAAGTCATTTTCAGGTGTTAAAATTTGAAACCCTCCGG
>CAZTHW010000186.1:0-5693 GCA_964613595.1 uncultured Desulfobacteraceae bacterium
TCCTTTCTGCAAAAATGCCGTCGGCGGTATAATCAGCTTTTTACGAAGCCATCAACAAATGGCACATCGATTGATCTGCCGTACCGCTTGCAGCATCCTCGGGGCGGGCGGGCTAAACCGGGCAGATCGACAGAGACAAACCGGTTATCCGGATAACCGCAGGGACCCGGAAAACTTCTCCCGGACCGCTTTTTCGGCATCCGCCACGATCCGGTCCAGCAGCTCCTCCACGCCGGGGACATCCCGGATCAGGCCCATGCATTGGCCGGCGGACAGGGTGCCGGTTTCCATGTCGCCCTGTTCAAGCATTTCCTTTCCCACCCGGCCGGCCACGTAGGGCACGATGTCCTCGATTTTTGTCTCGCCCTGCTTTGCCTCGATTTCCAGCACCTTGTCCGCGGCCGGATTGGCAAGCACACGCTCGGTGTTTCGCAGGGTGCGCATGATAAGCCGGGTATCGAGCTCGCTGTGATCCAGCAGGGCCTTTTTGACATTCTCGTGGACCGGCGCTTCCCGGGTGGCCACAAACCGGGTGCCCATGTTCACGGCATCCGCGCCGAGAACCAGTGCGGCAGCCAGGCCGCGGCCGTCGGCAAACCCGCCGGATGCCACCAGGGGCAGATCCACGGCATCCCGGGTCCGGGGCACCAGGACCAGGGAGGTGACATCGTCTTCCCCGGGGTGTCCCGCGGCTTCAAACCCATCAATGCCGATGGCGTCACACCCGACTTTCTGCGCTTTCAGGGCGTGCCGCACCGAGGTGCACTTGTGCAGCACCTTGATGCCGGCGGACTTGATCTGTTCCATGTATGGCTCCGGGTTCCTGCCCGCGGTTTCGATAAACTCGATACCCTCTTCAATGCACACCCGGATGTAGCCCGGGTAGTCCGGCGGGGTGAGTGTGGGCAGAAACGTCAGGTTGATGCCAAAGGGATTGTCTGTCATTTGCCGGCATTTGCGGATTTCCCCGCGCAATCCCTCAGGGTCCGGAAAGGTCAGCGCTGTCATAAAACCCATGCCCCCGGCATTGGCCACCGCGGCCGTAAGTTCGGCCCGGGCGATCCACATGAGCCCGCCCTGGATGATGGGTTTTTCAATGCCGAAAAGATCGGTGATGCGGGTTTGGATCATGTTGGTGCTCCTGTGCGTTTTGAAAGAAAGCGGCGAATGGAACCACGAAGGGCGCGAAGGAAAAAAACAGAAAAACGAAAACTTCGTGTTCTTCGTGTGCTCCGTGATTCAAATCAGATATGCACAATAACTTCAACTCTTACATATAGTGAAAAAAAATGGAAGTTGCAACTGCCAAGATGACAGAAAAGCCCTCCCTATCCGATAAGTGCCTGCGTCATGGCCCGGGCCGCGGCGATAAAGGGCTGGGGGTATATTCCTGCGGCAACCGTGAGGAAAATCAGCACCAGGGCCAGTAGATTCAGAGAAGCAGGAATCCGGACCGGGGACGCGATTTCTTCGGGTTCCAGAAAATAGGCCGCCTTCAGTACCCGGAGGTAGTAGTACAGGGAAATCACCACGTTTACCATGGCCACGATCACCAGCCACAGATACCCGTTTTTCGCCGCAGCGGTGAAAACCAACAGCTTTGCCGTAAACCCGATGGTCGGCGGAATGCCGGCAAGGCCGAACAGGGCCAGCATCAGGGCCGCGGCCAGCACCGGGGCCTGTTTGTGGAGTCCGGCAAGGTCGTTGATCTTGACATTGTTTCCCCCGGACGAAACCTGGATTACGATCATAAAACAGGTCAGTTTCATCACCAGCAAGGACAGGGCATAAAACACACCGCTGGAAAGGCCCATGGCGTTGAAGCTCAAGATCGCGATCATCACGTATCCGGCATGTGCCACGCTGGAAAACGCCAGCAGGCGTTTTAAATCCTGCTGGGCAATGGCGGCCAGGTTGCCAAGCGTCATGGAAGCCACTGACACCACCATGAAAAATCCGACCAGTTGATCCCCGCCTGCGCCGGCAGCAGCGGTTATCCGCATGAGCACGGCGATCCCGCCCGCCTTGGAGGCAGTGGCGATATATGCGGCCGCCTGGTGCGGGGCTGCCTCGTAGACCTCCGGGGTCCAGAAGTGAAACGGGAAAGCCGCGATCTTGAACAAAAACCCGGACAGGCCGAGCACAAACCCGATCAACACCACCGGCTCATGGAGCCGGCCGGGCAGATCCCGGGCCAGATCCGCCAAATGCAGGCTCATACCGGTGCCGTAGAGCAGCGCAAACCCGAAAAGCATCAACGCCGAGGCACAAGCGCCGATGATAAAATATTTCAATCCGGATTCCAGTCCCTTTTCCCGGCCCTTTCGCAGGCAGACCAGGATATAAAGACTGTAACTCGACAGCTCCAGGGCCAGGTATATCGCCAGCAGGTGCACGCAACTTGTCAGCAGCATCAGGGCCAGAGTGCAGATCGCCAGCAGCAGGTAAAATTCGCTGTGCCGCTTTTCGGCCACGCCCGAAAGATCGCCGCACAGGCAGATCACCAGGAAAAACCCCGCGCTGATGAGCACCTTGAACACCTGGGAAAACAGGTCCACCCGGTATGTCCCGGCAAACAGCACGCCCTCGGCACCCACGGCCCACACGGTCAAAGACAGTCCAATGGCAGCGGCAACCATGGCAGCGGCGAAATCGCGCGCAGGCTGAGGCCGTACCAGGGACAGGGCGAAAAAAAGCCCGGCAGGGGCCAACATAAAAAGTTCCGGTGCAAACAGGGTCCAGTTCGTCATGGCAGCCCGCTTATCAGCAGCATGGAAGCGCTTTGAATGGTTTCATACATCAAAAACGGCATGATCCCGAAAATCACGATCACCCCGGCCAGCACCAGGCGCGGCAGGCCAAGGCCAAAGGAAACATCCGGCAGGTACTCCCATTTCGGGTTGATCGGTCCGAAACAGGTTTTTTCCACCACCCGGAGGATAAACAGCGCGTTTATGGCCAGGGCGGTCACGGCAAGGGCCCCGTATACGGGATACACGTCAAACGCGGCCAGAAATACGAGCAGTTCCGCCCAGAAGCTGGCCAGACACGGCACCCCGATGCCGGTTAAGGCCGCCAGGATGAAATATCCGCCGGCCACGGGCATGACGTGCGAAAGCCCGCCCAGGTTGGCAAACTCCCGCTCATGGGTCTTGTCGTAGATATATCCCACCGCGGAGAAAAACAGCGCAGTCATCACGCCGTGGGCAAACATCTGAAACACCGCGCCGTTTAGGCCGTCCACGGTCATGGAGGCCAGTCCCAGGCCCACCACGCCCATATGGGAGACACTGGAATAACCGATCACGAATTTGAGGTCGGTCTGGCGCAGGCCGGCCAGTGCGCCGTATACGATGCCGATGGTGGCCAGAAGGGCCATGACCGGTGCCCAAAACGCCCACCCTTCAGGACACAGAAACATTCCCACTCGGAGAATGCCAAATGCCCCGATTTTCATGAGCACGCCGGCATGCAGCATGCTCACGGCAGTGGGTGCGGCCACGTGCCCGGCGGGCGACCAGGTGTGAAACGGCCACACGCCGGCCAGGATGCCAAATCCCACGTAAAAAAGGAAAAACGCCAGTTTCTGCGCAAACGGGGAAAAATCCGCTTGATTGACCAGGGCGGGAAGGGAAAATGTGCCCATGCCCGATTCTGCCACCAGATAAACGATGCCTGGAAGAATCAGCGCGCTGCCGGCCAGCAGAAACAGGGTGAGCTTCATGGCCCCGTATTCCCGGTTCGTGGTGCCCCAGATCACGATGAGCAGGTACATGGGAAACAGAGACACGTCATACCAGACAAACAGGAAAAACAGGTCCAGGGCCATGAACATCCCGAACACGCCGGTGACCAGCAGGATGAACATGGCGAAGAACTCCTTGACCCGCAGGTCGTGCTCCCACATGGTCAGCACGCCGGTGAAAAAAACGATGCCGGTGAGCAGCAGCAGGGGGGCGGAAAACCCGTCCACGCCGTTTATATAGGAAATCCCCAGAGAAGGGGCCCACTGCAGGTTCTCGACAAACTGCATGCCGCCGAGCGCCCGGTCATAGGCAACAAACACGTACAACGACAACCCCATGGTGGCGGCTGAACAGACCGCGCTGACGTACTTGACAGCCTGCTTTTTTTCTGCCGGCAGCAGCACCACGGCTGCCAGCCCGGCCAGGCAGACAAGCAGGATCAGGCTCAGTACCGGAAATTGCGCGCTGTGCAGTTGCATAGGCCGGTTATCCCCAAATCAGCATGATGCAGGTGAGACCAAATACCACGGCAAACATAATCATCAAGCGGGCCTGAATCATCACCCGGTGCCCGCGGGCCAGCATCCGGCCGGATGCCACCGCCGCACCGGCCAGGCCGTGCACGAAACCGTCGATCACGCGGTTATCACTCTGTCGACAGGCTTCTGCAGCGCCCCGGTCCAGAAGCCGGGACACGGCCCACCCCCAGATGTCATCAAGATACCAGCGCCGGGCAAACAATTGCGCCACAACCGGCACGCGCTCGACAAACCCGGTCTGCGATGCGTTTTTCCGGCCGAACTCCGCCCATGCCACGGCGATGGCGGCAAACACCAAGCCCAGGGAAAGCGGGGCCAGCCAGGCAGGTCCGTGGACCGCTTCATGCACGCCCGCCCCGGCCGCCAGCCAGTGCCGAACCGGTGCCGCCAGAAATCCCGCCACCAGGGTGGCAAAAGCCAGCAGAATCACCGGCCAGGCCATGGCGCCGTAAGCATACCCATTGCCCCGTGCCGGGTCTTTTGCCCGGGTTTGCCTTTGCCCGGCCGGAAACACGATGATAAACACCAGCCGGAACGTGTAATAAGCGGTTAAAAACACCCCGGCCAGCCCGGCAATCAGCCAGGCCGGATTTTCCAGGTTTACCAGGGTGGCCAGCACCGCCTCCTTGCTGGCAAACCCGGAAAACGGCCAAATACCCGACAGGGCCGCGGCCCCCACAGCGATGCCGAGCATCGGGACCTTCAGGCGCCGGGCCCCGCCCTGCCCGACTGCGAACATGTCATTGCTGTGAAAGGCGTGGATCAACATCCCGGCGCACAAAAACAGCAGGGCCTTAAACCCCGCATGCGTGACCAGGTGGAACACGCCGGCAAAATACCCGCCTGCAGCCAGCGCCATGAGCATGAACCCGAGCTGACTAATAGTGGAATAAGCCCACACCTGCTTGATATCCCGGCTGACCATGGCCATGGTCGCAGACATGAGCATGCTCACAGTGCCCACGGCCAGGAGAAACGCCATGGCAGCAGCAGACTGGCTGAAAAATGGAAACAGCCGTGCGATCAGAAATACGCCGGCGGCCACCATGGTGGCGGAATGCAGCAGCGCGCTGACAGGGGTGGGGCCTTCCATGGCGTCCGGAAGCCAGGTCATGAGCGGAAACTGGGCGCTTTTGCCGATCACGCCGCCGAAGATCAGGAGGGCGGATGCCGTGATCATCCCGGAAGAAAGCCCGGCAGCACCACTGTTTAGCGCGGCAATGTCCATGACCCCGCCCCGCACCAGCAGCAGCAGGAGCCCGGCCAGAAAGGCCACGTCCCCCAGGCGGGTCATGACAAAGGCCTTTTTGCCGGCCCGGGACGCGGAAAATTTTTCAAACCAGAACCCGATGAGCAGATAAGAAGACAGGCCCACCAGCTCCCAGAAAATGTAGAGCTGCACCAGGGT
>CAZTHW010000187.1:0-5665 GCA_964613595.1 uncultured Desulfobacteraceae bacterium
GGTTGCCGAGGCCATGGCAGCGGCGACACCCGTGATCGCGCTGGACGCCTCGGGCGTGCGCGAGGTTCTCAGAGACGGGATAAACGGCCGCCTGCTGTCTGCCAATGCCCCGCAAAAAGCGTTTGCAGGGGCGATCGCCGAATTTTTCGCAGACGAAGGCCGGGACTGGGCGGAAAACGCCCGGCAGACCGGCAAAAAGCTGGACCGGCGCAATTGTGCCGGGCTTCTTTCCGATATGTACGCGCAGATTCTGAGTACCCCGATGGTCAAGAAACAGGCGAGTTTGGAGGACATCTTCGGCCACTGGGATGAGCTTTTAAAATCAGTTCGCATCGAGTGGGAGATGCTGTCCAGTAAAATCAATGCAGTGGCCAAGACGCTTCAGCCTTGGGAATGAGCGGATTTTTTTAAGGAAACCCGAAATGCCAAGAGACCGGAAAACAACGACGTCGCTGATATACGGCCCGGTGCCTTCCAGGCGCCTGGGGCGTTCGTTGGGTGTGGATATCGTGCCCTACAAGACCTGTACGTATGACTGTATTTACTGTCAGATAGGGCGAACGCCGCAGACCACGACCGAGCGAAAACCATACATCCCGGCTGAACAGATCATTTCCGAGCTCCAAAACAAGCTCCGCTCCGGTGTGCGGCCGGATTACGTTACAATCGGTGGATCAGGCGAGCCCTGCCTGCACAGCGGGATCGGCGAAATTATTTTAAGGATCAGGGAAATGACTGATGTCCCGGTGGCGGTGTTGACCAACGGCGCGCTGCTGTGGTCCCCGGAGGTGCGCGGTGCCCTGCTGCCTGCCGACGTGGTGCTTCCCTCACTTGATGCCTTTGATGCCCACAGCTTTCAAAAGATCAACCGGCCGCATCCGGATATTTCATTTGAATCCGTGGCTCAGGGGATTGCGGATTTCCGGTCGGTTTATTCCGGGCGGATCTGGCTGGAAATTTTTATCATCAAGGGCGTCAACGACACCGATGATGCGATGGCCGCCTTTGGCCCGCATATTGCGGCGATCCGCCCGGACCGCATCCATGTCAACACGGCGGTGCGCCCGCCGGCTGAGAAATATGCCGGCCAGGTTTCCCAGGAGAGGCTTCAGCGGCTTGCCGAAAAACTCGATCCGCGCGCTGAGGTGATTGCCGAATTCAGTGGTCAGAGCCGGGAGGGCCATGAAGCAGACATGAACCAGGAGATCCTGGAGATGCTGTCCCGCCGGCCCTGCACGGCACAGGATATCGCCGCCGGCCTTGGCCTGCCGCGCGAAGCCGTGGACCGGCTGGTAACCGAGCTGGCCAGCTCCGGAACGATTCAAACCCGTCGCAGCCGCGGACGGTTGTATTATTTCCGGCCTGCGGAAAAGGCCGAAGACCTGTAACGCGTGTATGGGTTGGTTGCTGTTGCTTTTCTAATCCGCAGCGCTTTGCAAAAAAAAAAGCGAAGCTTCCAGGATTTTCGCAGGGTCGGGCCGGCGGGGCGTTCATGCCGGGCGGCTCAGGGATAAATCGTGACTTTGACTTTTCTTCGCCCCCATTGCAGGGCCTCGTGATGGGATTTGTAAAATACGTCCAGGCGGTTTGGGCCATTGATGGCGCTGCCGCGGTCCTCGACCACGCCGTAGCCATATCCTGGTACGTACATGCGCGTGCCGAACGTGTGGTATCGGGTATCCGCGGCAATGGTGCCGTCCTGTCCCAGAAACAGCCAGGGAAACAGCACGATGCGTACCGGGATCATCCAGGGATGGACCAGGCTGTCCACGGAAAACAGGCCGGGTCGGGGTTCGCGGGGTTTGGTGCCGCTGGCGGTCCGGCCGGAATAGGGCGCACCCGCGTTCGGGCCTTCGGCAATGTAGCGGTTCCAGAAATCAAGCTTAAGACACTTCCAGCTGCCGCGCTCCCAGTTGCAGCACTGCCCGCATCCGCAGTAGGCGGTAACCTCCATGATGCGCGTTTGGCGCTTTGCCCCGCATGCACAAAGCGCCATCAGCAATCCCGTGATCAGCACCAGAAAGACAATTCCGGATTTGCGGCGGCGGTTCATGATTTATGTTTTGTCCTTTTCGTTCCAGACCCCTGGAATTTCCGTATCACAGAATCTGCACCTGCCGCCTGACAGACCCGCGGCGGAAATTTCATATCCCTGTCGCTCAATGATCATTTTTTCGCAATTGTGGCAATAGGTATGGTTTGCCTCGTGCCCGGGCACGTTGCCGATATAGACATACCGGATGCCCTCTTCCATGGCGATTTCGCGCATCTGCTCCATGGCGGGCACCGGCGTGGGCGGCAGGCGGTCGAGCTTGTAATGCGGATAAAAACGCAGAAAATGCAGGGGATGGTTAACCCCGAGATTGTCCGTGATCCACTTGCACATGTCGCGGATCATATCCGGGTCATCCACATAACCGGGCACCAGCAGCGTGGTCATCTCGAAATGGACGTTTTGTTCATCAAGCGTTTTGAAGGTGTCCAGCACCGGCTGCAGGCGGCCGCCGTTTAGTTTCAGGTATAACTTATCGTCAAAGGACTTGAGATTGATGTTGGCCGCATCAAGGACCCTGCATAAGTCCAGCAGCGGCTCGCGGTTGACATACCCGTTTGAGATCAAAAGGTTTTTTACATCCTTTTGCCTGGCAATACGAGCGGTATCCATCATGTATTCAAAAAATGTCAGCGGCTCGGAATACGTATAGGCAATCGCCCGGGTATTCGTGCGAAGCGCACGCTCTACTGCCGCCTCTGGGAACAGGTCATAGTGCCGGACCTCTTCGGGCCGGACTTGGGAGATCTCCCAGTTTTGGCAGTTTAAGCACCGGAAGCTGCACCCGGTGGCGGCCATTGAAAAAACCCGGCTCTGCGGGAGAAAGTGAAAAAGCGGTTTTTTTTCAATCGGATCCACATGCACGGAGCAGGGATTTCCGTAGGCAAGGGTGTATAACTTGCCGTCCATGTTGACCTTGGAGCGGCATATGCTGCGATCGCCCACAGACAGGGTGCAGTGGTTGGGGCAGACATTGCAGGTGACTTTCCCGCCGGCCAGCTTTTCATAGGAAAACGCTTCCCTGGACCATTTCCAGAGCTCGTCCGGGGCGTTATCCTTGAATACGTGCACGCGCCCCACAGACTTCTGGCTTTCTGCGGCGCCGGCCGGGCGCACCAATCCGGTGCCGCCGCCCAGGGCCGCCCAGAGGCAGGCCCCGCTGCAGGTAAGAAGAAAATTCCTGCGGGACAGATTATTTGTCATAGGTAAGGGTCACAAACGTCAAACTGAAGGTTTTCATGGCAATCAAGGCTGCCGCGGTCCAAATCAGCCCGAAGTAGGGCATCAGCACCACGCTGACTGTCAGGGTGCCTACGGCCGCCCCGATCAGATCTGCTGAAAACGCCCGAACCGCCGCCGGGTTTTCCCGGCCGCCCACGTGCAACGCCACCGGAAACTGAATGCCGCAGGCCAGGGATACGATCCCGCCGAAAACAAGGAAGGCAGATTCCGGCAGCACGTCCCCGGCAAACCAGAGTGCGGCCATAAATGCGACCATGGCCGTGATCAGCAAGATATCTGTTACGATAAACAGGCGGCGACCGATATTCCTGCCGTATTCCCCGATTACGGCGCCGGGTAGCAAGCCTGCCAGAAATACGGTGATAATCAGTCCGATCTCGAAGTAAATATATCCGAAAAACACCTGAAACGCAAATATCACCAGCACTTCGCTGCCCATGGTCATGGCGCCGGTGGTAAACAGCACAAATTCTTCGCTTCTGCTGCGCAGCAGGTAGACTGCCAGTCCCAGCGCGAGCAGGGCCGTAAATACTGCAGGCGTGCTTTCAAACTCGGCAAACCACTGGGAAAACATAATGCCCACCATCCGGGGCATATAATCGGTGTTGACCGGGGCGTCGGTCTGCAGCCGCGATTTGATCTGACCGATGCGATCAGGTGTGACATTGCCGGTATAATATCCCCGGACATATTTTGTGGAAATGTTTTTTTCCGCCAGTCTGGCCGGAATGTCTGTATCAAGCGGGCGTTGTGCGCACAGAAAATACAGGCGCCGGCCGGGCAGCATAAGGATATCGGAAAAGTGTGCCGAGGCGGTTTGATGCAAAATCGAGATCTTCTTTGCCTGGATATCGGAAATGTAATTGCCCGGGGCGTTGGTATGGAATGAGAAAATTCCGTTGTCAGTCAGGTGACGGCGGGCTTGGGCGAAAAACCGGGTGGTAAAAAACCGGTTGATCTGGAATGTTTCCGGCTCGGGCAGATTGACGATAATGGCGTCGTATTGCTTGTCGCTGCCGGAGAGAAAAAGGCGGGCATCCTGGTGAATCACGTTTAGCCCCGGGATCTTGCGGAGCATGTCATATTGAAACAGCGCCCGGGTGATGGCCGGATCAATTTCCACGTAATCCACGGATGCGGGATCGTATTTCCGGATCTGGCGCATCATGCCGCCTTTTGCGGAAACCAGCAGCACGTGTTTAACCCGATCGAGCTGGGACAGGGGGTAATGCACGGATTCCTCGGCCTGGAACAGGTTCTGGTCCGAAAATACGGGCCTGCCGTCGAGAAACAGCGTATGCTGCCCCTGGTTTTTAAAAATCTCCACCCGGCCGTACCTGGATTCTTCGTAGTGCACAAGCTCGCCGGCAGGCCGGTGAAGGGAGGGCGCTTCTGTCCAGAGCATGGCGGTCAGGCCGGCGATGCCAACGGCCGCGGCCAGGCCCAGGGCCAGGCGGTGGTGCTGACCCGCGGGGATCAGAAAAAAGGCGGAGACCAGCAGGGCGGCATTCACGATGACCAGGGCCTGCATGGGCGTGGCAAAAAAGACCAGCAGAAAGGAAAAAAGGGCCCCGCCGCTCATATCCCCGATGTTGTCTGCGATATAGATCCGGGTACCGGAAAAGCCCGGCTCCAGGACCCGGGCGCAAAACAGGCTGTAGGGAAGCACAAAGCCCAGCAGCAGGCAAAAGGGGGCGATTGTGGCCAGAATATAGCCAAAGGTGGCGTAAAAACCAACCGCGCTGCCGGTAACAAACATCACGTCCCGCAGGACTCGGACCGCCAGCAGGGTCAGGGGGGAGAGCACGGCAAGCAGCATGGACAACAAAGCCAACCGGATCCGGTTTGCCGGCAAAATCCGGGAACTGGCAGCGCCTGCGGCCCATGTGCCGAAACCGCCCAGCACCAGCCAGGAAAACAGGATCAGGGCAATGACAAATTCATTGCCCTGGAATCTGGAGAGAAATTCGCGGATAATCAGCAACTGGCTGACCACCGAGGTGATCCCGGTGACAACCACCAGTTGCAGAATTCTGCCTTCAGTCCTGCTCTTCAAAATACTGGACCTGGTAGGTAAAGACCTGCAAGTCGCCCTTTTTCCATGCGTCCGGCGGCAGCCCGGCTTTCATGCAAAGCTGTTGAAGAAAGGATTTTTTGTCCGGAAGCTGCTCCCAGACCTGCGGCAGGAAGGTGGCGCTGCGTGCGCCTTTTTGGATGATGAGCCCGTCGACATGGGGGCGGATCTTGTCGAGCAGGTCTTGGGCATCCGTGTATTCAAGCGGCTGCGGCTCGGTGAGCAGGCTTACCTCGATCTGGATTTTGGAAAATTCTTCCGGAGACAGGGGGCCAAATCGCGGGTCACTAAAGGCC
>CAZTHW010000188.1:0-5592 GCA_964613595.1 uncultured Desulfobacteraceae bacterium
GGGCAGGCGCTGCCCCCAGGGCGTACCGCCGATGATCACCCGCCTGCCGCCGATCATGGCCGGGTAGGTGCGATCTCCGTCAAGCAGCACCAGGTTTCCGGATTCGGCAATCACCCGGATGCTGTCGTCTGTGGTCAAACTGTTTTCATGCACGTCGTGATTGCCGTATATCCCGGGAATTTCCCGGTCAAACAGGCGCATCACGGATACCAGCAGCCAGTTGGGGTTGCTTCTGGGCAAATGGAAAAGGTCCCCCAGGATCACCGGCAGAAGACTTTCCCGGCGGGCATAGTCCAGGCACCATCGGAGCTTTTCCAGAATCCGGGCCGGGTAATCGTCCTTTCGGAAACCCGGAACGCGTCCTTCCAGGTGGGGATCGCCGATGGCCAGCAGGCCCGTATATCCGGTATCCATAAAATCGCAGCACATCATTGTCCCGCCTGCTGCCCGGTGCCGTGGAACTGGTGCAGGACCCGGTCTGCATCCATGGGCTGACCGCAGGTCGGGCAGATATTGTGTGCGTCAATAAAGCGGCGAAGCGCTTTTTCAGCCTCGACAAGCCGCATTTCTGCCTGCTCCAGCTCGCCGGAACGTTTTTGAAGGCTTTTTTCGGCCTTTTCCATTGATTCAGTATGCCGGCCTAACCCCGCAATGTCAATCATTTCAGGCGGCACCGGGCAATCGGCAAGCACCCGGCCCCGGGCGGCGGCTTTATCAACACCGGCTGAAACCCGCTGCATTTGGGCAATCAGCCCGGAAAGGCGCTCGACATCGGCCATTTCCGGCGGGGCCTGGACCGGGGAGGCGGTTTTTGCAGATTCGGATTCCTTCTCGATCCGGCGGGACTGGTAATCCATTTGCCGGATCATCCAGGCCAGTGAACCGGTTTCCGCCAGTTCCGGCGGCGGGGCCAGGTCGGCCGCAGCCCCGACCAGGTCCGCATGCTTTTTGGCCATGTGTTCCGTGCGGACCATGGCATCCACGTGCCGGTCAAGTTCGGACAAATGCCGGGCGAGCTGCCCGATGACTTCATGCGCGGCTTCAAGGCCTTTGATTTGATTTTCCAGGTCGTCGAGCGGCGCCAGGGTTTCAACTCGCTGTTGAAGGCGGGCGGATTGGGCGGCCAGTCGGCTTTCCTCGTTTCTGGCTTCGCGAACCCGCGCCCGGTGCCGGCTCTGCATCTCGATAAGCTTGATGGCATCCGAGGAGGAAGCAAAAAACGTCGCCCTTCGGCCCGGGGATTCATCCAGCAGAAAAATGGGTTTTTTCTGTTCGCCGAAATGGACGTCAAACGGCTCGCCCTCGGCCTCAACCTGGGGCATGCGCAAAAGGTCGTGAAGATCATCTGGCACGGCCCCGCGCAGGCGGTGCACCTCCCGGCCGTTTACCGTGTAGCTCACCGTCCCCTTTTTCCGCTTCCATTCCAGCACGTTGCCTTCCTCTGTCTCAACGATGATGCGGCATTCCTTCTGGCCGTGCCGGACCATGTAATCTCCGGAAATGTTTCTGCAAAGGGTCTGCAGTGCTGAAATCACGGCGGACTTTCCGGTGTTGTTCCCGCCGGTAAGCACGGTCAGGCCATTTGCGGGCTCGATTACCGTGTGCGGGTGAGACATGAAATTGACAAGCTCGATTCGGCGTATCACAGGGGTTCACTCTTTAGTGGTCGGTATTGGCGGATTTAAGAACAGGCGAAATAATTCAGGGCAGTTTCTTGATCAACTGATTGGCTGCTGTGAGCATGGGATCCCATACCGGGGAAAACGGCGGGGCATAGGCAAGGTCGCATTGGGCGAAATCCGCAACGCGCATGCTGCTGTGCAGGGCCACTGCCGGTGCGTTCATACGGTGGGCGGCCCCGTCCGGCGGCATGGACCACGTGCCTGTCCCGGTCGATGGATTCGGCCCGGTGGCCGGTGAGCAGGTTGATTCCCTGCTTTTCCCGGAACACCTCAGCGTTGCGCACAACCAGGTCGTCTATGGGGCGTTGGGGATCGGCGATATTGTAAGGCATGCCGCAGGCGCTGTAGGACACGTCCCCGGTCTGCTCCAGCACCGTGACCCGAAGATCCGGATAGTGGCGCCGGGCCCTGCTGGCCGCACTCATGCCCGCGGCATCGCCGCCTATGATCAGGAAATTCTCCATAATAGTGTCACAAAGTATATCACTTCATTTCAGGTGACAAGTACAAATTTATTTCCTTCCGGCAGGATTCTCAAACACCCATTTCTTGCCAACCTATCCCCTGCAAAAAACATCTGGCTTCCAGGATTTCCGCAGGGTTTTTCTCGTGTGGAGATCGACGGACTCAACTGGATTCGGAATCCTGAAGGGTAAACCGCCAGGCGCAGTACCATTCCTCGGGGTGATCGTCGGGCGGGCACCCGATGCACTCGGTGGCAATGCGCGGGTCAATGGAGCGGGCAAAATAAGTATATTCCACCAGCCCGGCGGTCTTGCAGGGATAATCCGGCAGGTTTCTGCGTTTTCTGGCCGCTTGCACCCGACAGTCGTCCATCTGGAACACAAAGCTTTCGGGCCCCTCTTCCACGATCGACTGGGTGTTGACATTGGTATAGAGCCGGAATTGCAGCGCTTTTTTCAGGCCTTCCAGTCCCGGGTTTTCCGGCAGGTCCAGGGTCCTTCGGACAAGATCCGCCTCCACCGGGGAAAACTGCGCCCAGCAGGAGTCGTTGCAACGCTTGGCCTCTTGCATGCCGTAGGCATTTTCCACGGTCTGAAACCAGATGCCGTCATTTGCCAGCCAGTTGGCACTCACGGCCTCGAGCAGCTCATAAAGTTTTTCCTCCGGCAGACTGAAAAGTGCTGCCGGCAGCTCATCTTTCATTTCAAAGCCCAGCACCTTGGACAGGCGCTTGATCTGGAGCGGCAGGCTGGTTGCAACCTGCCGGTCCAGCATTTCCATGGCCCGGTCATGGCCCATCTGGTGGCGGACCTCGGTAAACCAGATCACGTGATGCAGAATAAGCCGGTGAAACATGGATGCCACGTAGCGGGCAAGGGATTCTCCGGACATGTCTGATACGGATTCCAACTGGGTTTTCACATCTGATGCGGTCATAAAAGCTCCTGCTGCTTGCTGAAAAAATTCAAGAAAATCCTTTTTTTGCGCTCTTGCGAAATTGCACTTCGTTGCCCTGACAGCGGTGCGGAAAAGCGGGCTTCCGAGCGAAAATTGAGGCTCAAAGAAACTCCTGAGGCGAGTGAACGCCTTTTTCGCACCGCCGATCAGCCAAGGTGCTAACGGATTTGCTTTTTGATTTTACTTTAACACTTAATCACTTAAAACTTAACTCTGCCGGTAAAAAAGACTTTTTACCGGCTTATCAATCCTGGTGCACTTCCTGAAGCCCGGCGTAAAAATCCAGCACATCCGGGTTGGAAAGCGCGTCCCGGTTTGTGACCGGCTTGTTTTCAATAATGTTTTTCACCGCCAGTTCCACCTTTTTCATGTTCAGGGTATAGGGAATATCGGGCACCTCGAGGATCTTTGCCGGCACGTGGCGCGGAGACGCGTTTTCCCGCAGGGTCTTTTTGATCTGCTGGCGAACCTCATCGGTCAGGTTATGGCCTTCAGCCATTTTGACAAACAGGATCACCCGCTCATCACCCTTCCAGTCCTGACCCACCACCAGGCTGTCCTCTATTGCGTCAAACTCGTTGACCCGCCGGTAGATCTCTGCAGTGCCGATACGCACCCCGCCCGGGTTGAGGGTGGCATCCGAGCGGCCGTAAATTTTGACCCCGCCGTGCTCGCTGATCTCGATGTAGTCGCCGTGGCGCCAGACCCCGGGATAAACGTCAAAATAGGCGGAAACGTACTTGCTGTTGTCCGGATCGTTCCAGAAGTAAAGCGGCATGGAGGGAAAAGGCGCCGTGCAGACCAGTTCCCCCTGCCGGCCGATTACCGGCCGGCCGTTTTCGTCATAGGCCTCGACTTTCATGCCCAGGCCCCGGCACTGCAGTTCGCCGGAATACACCGGCCCCATGGGGTTGCCCAGGGCAAAACAGCCGTTTAAATCCGTGCCCCCGGAAATGGAGGACAGTTGAAGATCGCCCTTGACGGCGTCATACACGTATTCAAAACCATCCTCATCCAGCGGCGACCCCGTTGACAAAAGCGCCCGCAGCGGCGACAGGTCAAAGTTTTCCCCGGGCCGCATGCCCGTGTTTTTCAACGCGCCCAGATATCCGGCGCTGGTGCCGAAGACCGTAATTTTCTCGTCCTGGGCCATCTGCCAGAGCGCGCCCGCATCCGGGTAAAACGGGTTGCCGTCATAGAGCACCGCTGTGGCGCCGGTACCAAGCGCGCTGCTCAGCCAGTTCCACATCATCCACCCGCAGGTGGTAAAATAGAAAACCGTGTCCTCGCGTCCTACATCCGTGTGCAGGACCATTTCCTTGAGCTGGTTGACCAGAATACCTGCGGCGCCCTGTACCATGCACTTGGGAAGCCCGGTGGTTCCGGAGGAATACATGATATACAGGGGGTGACTGGCAGGAAGCTGTGCAAAATCGATATCCAGCCCGGACTGGTCCGACTGGAAATCGTCGATCATCACTGAATCCCGTATCCCGGAAATATCGGGTTGCTCCTGGCTGTAGGGAACGATGACAAATCGTTCCACCGACGAGATTTCCTTTGCGATCTGCTCCAGCCGGGAAATTGAGTCAATCCGCTTGCCTTTGAAAAAATACCCGTCTGCTGCAAACAGCACCCGCGGCTCGATCTGCCCGAACCGGTCAAGCACCCCCTTGATCCCGAAATCCGGGGAGCACGATGACCATGTGGCCCCCAGGCTGACTGCGGCCAGCATGGCAATAATGGTCTCGGGCATGTTGGGCATGTAGCCCACCACCCGGTCTCCGGGCCCGATGCCCATTTCCTTGAGCGATTCGGCCACCCGGGCGACCCGGTCGTAGAGGCCGGCATAGGTGAGATAGACCGGGTCCTGGTTTTCCCCCTTAAAAATCAGGGCGGTCTGTTCATCCCGATACCGCAGCAGGTTTTCTGCAAAATTGAGGCGGGCACCGGCAAACCACTCAGCACCCGGCATTTTGGACAGATCATCAACCACCTGTTCATACGGCCGGGAGGCGCGGACTTCCACAAAATCCCAGACCGCGGCCCAGAATTCCGGGATCTGCGTGACCGACCATTCATACAATTCCGGGTAAGTTTGAATATTTACTCCATAGCGATTGTTTACATCCGTCATAAACCTGTACATCCGGGTCTGCCGGATTCTTTGCTCAGAGGGCTGCCACAACAATTTCGACATTATCAGTATCCTTACAGTTTCGGATTTCGGATTGCGCGATTGGAATTGTCCGCCGTTATTCGGGTCGATGCTTTTCCGGCAGTACCGCTTTGTCGCCCCACTCGCCGGGCACGAGCTGTTTGGGCACCTCGCCCTGCTTTTCCTTGAGTTTTTTGAGCCCCGGCCGGGCGAACTCCATGTGCCCCTCCTTCATGGTCCGGCCGTTGATCATCGCCTCGCTGCGAAGCCGCTGGCCCGTGGTCTTTTCCATCTGGCTTCCGAGCTTAAGGACCCGGTCCACGTCATAGC
>CAZTHW010000189.1:0-5545 GCA_964613595.1 uncultured Desulfobacteraceae bacterium
GACAGAGTCAATGATCAATATCACATTTCCGGACGGAACAGTACGTGCATTTGAATCTCCTGTGGACGGATTCACCGTGGCCGCCGGCATATCCGAGGGGTTTGCGCGCAACTGCGTGGCCATGGAACTCAATTCGCGCCTTGTGGGTATGAACACCCGGATTCATGAAGATGCCGGGATCCGGTTTATCACCACCAAGGACCCGGAAGCCCTGGATATCATGCGCCATACCGCGGCCCACGTAATGGCCCAGGCCGTTTTGCGCCTTTACCCGGATGCACAGCCCACCATCGGCCCGGTGGTGGCGGACGGTTTTTATTATGATTTTGACATGGAGCCCATTTCCGAGGACGATTTCGCCGGAATAGAAGCCGAGATGAAAAAGATCGTCAAGGAAAAACAGCCCATCGAGCGCAGGGAAGTGCCCAAGGACCAGGCCCTGGAATTTTACCGCCATGAGCCCTACAAGCGCGAGTTAATAGAAGAACTCGAAGACGGCACCATTTCCTTTTACAAGCAGGGCGAGTTCACCGATCTGTGCCGGGGCCCCCACTTGCCGCACACGGGTTTTGTCAGGGCCTTCAAGCTGCTGCGCGTATCCGGGGCATACTGGCGCGGGGATTCCAGCCGCCCCCAGCTCCAGCGGATTTACGGGACCGCGTTTTTTGATAAAAAGGAATTAAATCAGTATCTCGAGTTCCTGGAAGAGGCCAGAAAGCGGGATCACCGGAAAATCGGCGCGGCCCTGGACCTGTTTTCCTTTCACGAGGAGGCCCCGGGCATGGCGTTTTTCCATCCCAGGGGCATGGAACTGTGGAACGCCCTGCTCGATTACTGGCGCCAGGAGCACCGGGCCGCCGGGTACGTTGAGACCAAGACCCCGATTATACTGCACCGCAGCTTGTGGGAGCAAAGCGGGCACTGGGAAAACTACCGGGAAAACATGTACACTGTGACAATTGACGAGACAGAGTCCGCCATCAAGCCCATGAACTGTCCCGGCGGAATGCTGCTGTTTAAGCGCAGGCGCCATTCCTACCGGGATCTGCCCGTGCGGGCTGCAGAAATCGGCCTGGTGCACCGCCACGAGCTCTCGGGCGTGCTTTCCGGGCTGTTCCGGGTCCGTGCCTTTCACCAGGATGACGCCCATATTTTCATGACCCCGGACATGATCGAATCCGAGATCCTGGGCGTGCTGCATTTGGTGGAGCGCATGTATTCCACCTTCGGCCTCGGCTTTCACCTGGAGCTCTCCACCCGGCCGGAAAAGTCCATCGGTACGGATGCGCAGTGGGAGCAGGCCACAAGCGGCCTGACAGGTGCACTGGAAACCTACGGGGCGGATTACAATCTCAATGAAGGCGACGGAGCGTTTTACGGGCCCAAGGTCGATATCCACATCAAGGATGCCATCGGCCGCACCTGGCAGTGCGGGACCATCCAGCTTGACATGTCCCTGCCGGAGCGTTTCGACCTTTCCTATGTGGGCAATGACAATGAAAAGCACCGGCCGGTGATGATTCACCGGGTGATCTACGGGTCGATCGAGCGCTTCCTGGGAATCCTGGTCGAGCACTTTGCAGGACGCTTTCCCCTGTGGATGGCGCCCGTGCAGGCGGTGATCCTGCCCATCAACGATTCGCTGGCCCCGTTTGCAGCAGAGATCAACAGCCGGTTTTTCAGTGCCGGCCTGCGCACCAGTGTGGATGACCGCACCGAAAGTCTGAACAAAAAGGTCCGGGAGGCCCAGCTCGCCAAAATCCCGCTGATTCTCACCGTGGGGGACAGGGAAAAAAGCGCTGGCACGCTGGCCGTGCGCACGCTTGACGGACAGGTCCATCACGGCGTGCCCGTCGACACCTTCATCAGCACGGTTTCCGACAACGCGGCGAACCGGAGTCTACGGTTGCCGGTGTTCAGTAGTCGGTAGTCAGTAGTCAGTGGTCAGTGGTCAGTAGTCAGTGGTCAGTGGTCAGTGGTCAGTGGGCAGTGGTCAGTGGTCAGTTGGTCAGTGGTCAGTGGGCAGTGGGCAGTGGGCAGTGGTCGGTTGTCGGTAGTCGGTGGTCGGTGGGTAAGTGGGTAAGTGGACCGGTGTAGAGGGATTGGAGGCGTTGGTTGTGAGATCAAAAGATGGGCGGATACAGACGACTCAAGAATTTTTTCAGCGTATTGCGGCGAAATTTTCCGGCACCGCGGAGCTTGCCGGGGACCGTGGTTTTTACCTGTGGCTGGCCGGGCTGGCCGGGCTTGTTATATACGTGTTTGGATATCCGTTTTCCAAGGATGTCTGCTATGCGGGCGAGTGGCTCATGCTCGGTGTCTTTTTCCTGCTGCTGCCGCGGGCCTGGCCGCATATAAAAAAAGATCCCTTGCTTCTGGCCTGGTGCGTGCTGGTGGCTTATCTTTTGTTCAAGGTAGCCTATACCTGCCTGGTATTCGATGAGCCGTTCGTGGAAACCCTGGATGCGGCCCGCAGAAGAATCCGCTTCGGCTGGATACTGATCCTGGCCTGGTGGATAGGGGGGCGGGAAGCATACCTGCGCCGGATTCTGGCCGCGGGCTTTTTCGGATACCTCATGCTCTTGGCCACCGGATTTGAAGCGTCACACATCAAGGCCATCCTGGATGGCCGCAGACTGTGGTTTGCCGACCTGCATCCCATTCACCTGAGCCTGTATTCGGCCACGGTGCTGACCTGCCTTGTTTTCTGGGCGCGCGAATTCCGTGGGACAAAATTCAGGCGGCTGCGGACGGCTGGGTGGGTGGTATCGATACTGGTATGCCTGCAGATGGTTGTCTCCACCCAGACCCGGACGGTGTGGCTGGCCCTTATGGCAATGGCCGTGTTCACATTGGCAGTGCTGTTTTTTGCAAACCGCAGGACTGGTGAAAAAGTCTTTCCGGTCAAAACAGCCGCGGTCCTGGCAGTGCTGGTTCTGCTGCCGATTCTGTATTTTCAGAAAGACACAGTCGTGCAAAAGTTCCGGCAGGAGACAAAAACCATTGCCAACCTCGCTGAAATGAACATAAAAGACATTCCAAACAGTTCCCTGGGCATGCGGATCCATGCATGGACATGGGCGCTTGACATGATTGCCGAGCGGCCGGTATTCGGCTGGAAGGTGGTGGACACAACCCGGGATTTGATCGGGGAAAAAGGAGAGGTGAACAGCGTGGTACGGAAGGGGTTTTCTCACATACACAATTCCTACCTGGAAATCCTGCTCAATGTGGGGCTGGCCGGTTTCTGCCTGTACGCCTTTTTTCCGGTCTATGCCTCCTGGCGGATTTACCGCTCGTACCGCGACAAGTGCATCACCCCGCGCTCCTTTCTGCTGTTTTGCAATCTTTTACTTTTATTCCTGATTGCAAACATCACCGAGTCCTACATCACCTCCTGGATTTTCTGGCCTTACGTGGCCATATTGTTCGGGGGGTTTTATACCATACCTTTCTGGAGCCGGGCGGAGCCGGCCGCTGATGGGGCCACCCGCCGGATGAAGCAGGGAACAAAATTTTAGATTACCGCCCCGCTTGCCCATCACCCGTTGTCATTGAACTTCACCTCCAACGGCCGCGCTCCGTAATCAAAGGTCAGGGGCTCCTCCGGCAGCCGGTCGTACCAATACAGGACATGTTCCGGATTTGATTCAAGCAGGGCGGCCACCCCGTGTTTGCAATCCAGTTCATAGGGACAGGTGCAGATCGAATCCGGCAGACCGGACCCTGTCATAACCACTAAAGACTTACTGCTAGTCTTTCATCCCTTTGTGCCTCATGCCTTTTTGATGATGCTCCTCCCATTTTTCCTTTTTCTCTTCCATATCGGGGCGGTGGCCGTAGCCTTCTTCATGTCCTTTCTCCATTGCTTCTTCGGCTTCGCCTTGATGCTCTTTTACCCGATGCCTTGCTTTTTCTTTTTCATGATGCTTATACTTTTCGCTCTTCTGCTCGTATTCTTTTTTTCCCTGTTCCTTAGCTTCTTCGGCCTTTTCCAGTCCCTGGCTTCGGGCCTGTTCGGCCTGCGACGACTCAATGGCCTCCCCGGATTTTCCCGGCGCATCAGCAGCCTGGGTCGTGAATGCACAAGCAAACACCAGTATCAAAGACAATGCACTGATTGTGAGTACAGACCTTGCATACTTCATTGAAAATACCTCCTTTTGGGTTTTTTTGTTTGAACCTGAGCGGCATCAGTAAATGGGCTTGATTTCCACCCGCCGGTTTTCCGCACGGCCCGCTGCCGTCTCGTTGGATGCCACCGGATCGGTTTCACCGTAGCCTTTGTAGCTCAGGCGATCGGCATCGATGCCTTTTTCTATAAGATAGTTGTATACCGCAGCAGCCCTGCGTTCAGACAGCTTCCGGTTCATTTCCGCTGCGCCCCGGTTGTCTGTATGGCCCTGGATTTCCACCTCGATTCCCGGATTGCGCTTCAGAATGGACACAACCGCATCAAGGTTGTCATTATATTTCGGTCGAATTTCGGCCTTGCCGACCTCGAACTGCAGGTCCTCGACCACCCAGCAGCCCCGGTCATTCACGCTGGCGCCTTCGGGAGTGCTTGAACATTCATCGTGATAATCAATAATCCCGTCATTGTCGGAGTCCAACGCACAGCCCTGGGCATCCACCCCGGCGCCAAGCACCGTGTCCGGGCATTCGTCCATGTAATCGGCGATCCCGTCCGCATCGCTGTCGACCGCGCATCCGCGGTTATCCACCGCAGCTTCCGCCGGGGTCTCCGGACACTGATCGCTGCGATCATAGACTCCGTCCCCATCGCTATCCTTTTCCACTGGTTCTTGCGTGGCCGCTGCTGCCACAGTTTCAGCCGGTTTTTCCGGTCCGCCGAAATAAAAGGTGAACCCGGCGGTATAAAGCAGGTTGTTTTCCGGAAACGTCATTACATCGCGCACATCTGCGCGCAGGGCCGTCCAGTCGTTTAAGAAATACTTCACGCCTGCGCCCATATTGCCGGAGAACTCGGTTTCATCCCCGGCACTGCCCGCGTCCAACTCAAAGGCGCCTGCACCGGCCGCCAAATAGGGTACAAGGCGATTATCCGGCATAAAATGATACAACGCGTCCAGGCGGTACAAATATCCGTCCACGGACTGGGAACCGTTTTCAAGATCGGCATCCGTATAATTGAAAACTCCCTCTGCCGCCAGATGCTCGGTAAAATTGTAACCAAGACCCGCACCATAGGTAAACGCGTCATCCAGGTTCAGGTCTGAATCAAATACATACCCGCCGATAAAAGGCGAAACCGTAAAAGATTCCGCGCGATGTCCGGCTGCAGCACCGGAAGCCGTCGCCAGGACGATTCCCATAAGCACTGCAATCACCCAGGTCAATTGTTTCATTTGCTGCTCCTTTTTCAATTTAGGTGCATTTGTGTTTGCCTTTAAATAATAACGAGCCCGGCGGTTGTGTCAAAAAAAACAAAACCGCCTGACAACAAGCGCAGCCGGCTATAGGGGAATCCGGAGGCGATAAAAAAAATTTGGGCCGGCAGATACTTTCTGTTCTCAAAAAAGGG
>CAZTHW010000190.1:0-5504 GCA_964613595.1 uncultured Desulfobacteraceae bacterium
AAAAGGACTTTCTTGGGAGTATAGAAACTTCTATAACCGACAAATAATAAAAAAATAACCTATTGATTTTACTTAACACTTAATCACTTAAAACTTAACACTCTTATCAAGGTTTAAAACCTGAAATTGCCGAAACGCGGCTCGCCAATGGGCTGCAGGGTGCTGACCTCCACTGCCATGGCCAGCCAGTCCCGGATTTCGGTAAACTTCAGGGTCCGGTCGTTTAACAGTCGGGCGCCGGTAAAAAACGGATGCGCCTCGCCGTCATATTTCTCCACCATTTTCTTGTAAAACGCATCGCGCTCCTCATCAGACATGGGCTTGCCCTGGGCCTCGCGCTTTCTTTCTTCAATGGAAAGCAAAACCCCGCCCGCGCTCTTGCCGCTCATCACCGAGGTGCGCCCCCGCATGGTGTTAAACAAAAAAGTGGGCCTGTAGGCGCGACCGCACATGCCGTAATTGGCCGCCCCGTTGTCCTGGCCGATTACAAGCTGGATCCGGGGCACCTGGGCGCAGGAAACGGCCCGGACCATGTCGGCCCCGTACTTGCCGATGCCGTTGTGCTCGGACTCGGAACCCACCATGTATCCGGGCGATGCCTGGACAAATAAAATCGGCAGCTTCTCGTAGGAACAGCGCACGATCCACTCGGCCGCCTTGCGGGCGGCTTCGTCAAATATCACGCCGATCCGGTTGGCCGCGATCACGCCCATGGGAAACCCCTTGATCCGGAGCTTTCCGGTGAGGATATTGTCACTGCGGCCCATGGCGTAATTGGATTTGTATTCCGAAAAATAGCTGTCATCTGCAATGGTCTCCAGCACCGAGCGGGTGTCCAGCGCCTGGCTGCCCAGGGCCGGAAGGATGTCATAAAGCCTTTCCTGGGGATACAAAGGCGGACTTTCTTCATAGCGGTGCAGGTGACAGGTCTGCGGCGGCTCCAGGGACAGGATCTCGCGGACCTTGTCAATGGCCTCGTCCTGGCTTTTGCAGAAATGGTCCGCCCCGCCGGAAATCTGGGTGTGCACCTTGGCGCCGCCCAGGTCCTCGGCGGAAATCACCTCGCCGGTGGCCATTTTCACCAGGGGCGGCCCGCCCAGAAACGAATACGACATCTTGTCAATCATCACGGACTCGCAGGCCATGAACACGATGTAGGCCCCGCCCGCGGTATTGCCGCCCGTGGAGAGCGTGACCTGCTTTAAGCCCATGGCAGACATTCGGGCCATGTTATAGAACATGGAGCCGAAATGCTGATCATCCGGGAACACGTCGGCCTGCATGGGCAGAAACGCGCCGCCGGAATCGGCGATATATACGCAATTGAGCCCGTTTTTTTCCGCAATGGCCTGGGCGCGCATGTGTTTTTTCAATGTAATGGGAAAATATGTGCCCGCCTTGACCCGGCTGTCATTGCCGAAAATCATGGTCCAGTTGCCGTAAATCCGGCCCAGGCCGGTGACCACGCCTGCACCGGGCACGTCTTCGGCCCCGGGATAATCCATTCCAAAACCCGCGATCCGGGAGAGCTCAAAAAATTCCGTCCCGGAATCGATGAGCTGGTCAATAAGATCGCGAACCGGCTTTTTGCCCTGCTCTGCCAGGCGGTCCACGGCCTTCTGCCCGCCGGGCCACAACGCCTCGTTGACCCTTTCATCGAGCTTTGCCTCTTCATTTAGCCAGTGCTGCCGATTGCCGTTTGCATTTTCTGTCATGCGTTGCCCCTCCTGCGTAATCGCCGAACAACTAACGATATTCAGATTAAATCCGGATATCGAAGTCTGAAATTCCCCGAAGGCATCCGATAAAGATCAACAGAGTTGTTTTTGTCATTCTGTCCTTCGGATTTTGGTCCTTGTTTCGGATTTCGAAATTCGGATTTCGGATTTAAATTGCCTGATTTCCGGTTTATCCCTATTTCCCCTTATATACCGGTTTCCGTTTTTCCCGGAAGGCGGTCAGCCCCTCGGTGCGGTCCTCGGTGGGAATGGTGATCCAGTAGGCATTGGACTCAATTGCCAGGCCGGTGTGCAAGTCGGTTTCCATGCCCGCGTCAATGGCGTATTTGGCCTGCTCAATGGCAATGGGGCCGGCCTCACAGATGGTTTCCGCCAGTTTCACGGCTTCGTCCACAACCTGCCCGGCTTCACAGACCCGGTTGACCAGGCCGATCTCCAGAGCCTGCTTTCCGTTTACCCGGCTGCCGGTAAAAATCAGTTCCTTTGCCTTGCCCCGGCCCACCAGGCGCGGCAGCCGCTGTGTTCCCCCGCCGCCCGGAATAATAGCCAGCCGGGTTTCGGTCAGTCCCATGGATGCACTCTCTGAGGCGACACGCAGGTCGCTGGCCAGGGCGATCTCGGTGCCGCCGCCCAGTGCGATGCCATTGACCGCTGAAATCACCGGCTTGTTCAGGGATTCAATATCCGTGAGCAGATGGCGGATCGTATAAATAAATTCCTTGACTTGAATCTCGCTTAAGGTCGCACGTTCCTTTAGGTCCGCTCCGGCGCAGAACGCCTTTTCTCCGGCACCGGTAATGATAACCACCCGGATTTCCCGGGTAAAGCGCAGATTTTCGATCTGTGCCTTCAAAGCCCGGAGCATATCAAAATTCAGCGCGTTCATCATCTCTGGCCGGTTCAGCGTCAGGATCCTTACCTGGCCCCGGTCTTCTGCCAGCAGAACGTTTTCATTGTCCGACATGCCTGTCCTCCTGCGTCAATATGGATTTCCCGCATGAATCATTTCGTGTTGTTTTGATCAGCATCCGACGTTTCTGGCAATCACCAGGCGCTGGACCTCGGAGGTGCCTTCCCCGATATCCAGCAGCTTCTGGTCCCGGTAAAAGCGCTCCACGTTATATTCCTTCATCAGGCCGTAGCCCCCGTGAATCTGAACGGCGTTATTTGCCACCCGGCCCATAAGCTCGGAGCAGTAAAGCTTGGCCATGGCCGCCTCCTTTTGAAACAGGCGGTCCTGGTCGCGCAGCCAGCAGGCCTTGTAAAGCAGGTTGCGGGCGCACTCGATTTCCATTGCCGCATCCGCGAGCTTAAAGGAAATCGCCTGAAACTTGGATATGGGCTTGCCGAACTGCTGGCGCTGGCGGGCATACTTCATTGCGGCCTCATAGGCCCCTTGGGCGCCGCCCAGGCCCATGGCCCCGATGGAAAGCCGGCCGCCGTCCAGGGTCTGAAGCATCTGGTGAAAACCCTCTCCCTGCCGGCCGAGAATATTTTCCTTGGGCACACGGACATCATCGAAATAAAGCTCAGCCGTATTAGAGCCCCGCCACATCATCTTGTTGTGCATAGCCTTGGCTGTAAACCCGCGGGTTCCGTGTTCCACCAGAAAGCACGTGTATTCGGGCCGGCCGTCCTCG
Organism: uncultured Desulfobacteraceae bacterium; assembly: GCA_964613595.1. Taxonomy (GTDB): domain Bacteria; phylum Desulfobacterota; class Desulfobacteria; order Desulfobacterales; family Desulfosalsimonadaceae; genus Desulfosalsimonas. The sequence continues at coordinate 3,380 of CAZTHW010000190.1, forward strand.
CGCTGACCGGTCACGGTCTGGACCGTCACGCCCATGGACATTTCACAAGCAGCATTGGTGATAAAGATCTTGGACCCGTTGATCACCCACTCGTTTCCGTCCTGTACAGCCGTGGTCTGGGTTCCGCCCGCATCCGATCCGGCCGTGGGCTCGGTTAAGCCAAAACCCCACAGGGCTTCGCCCTCGCACAATTTCGGCAGGTACTTCTTTTTCTGGGCATCCGTGCCGAAATAATACAGTGGACCAATTCCGAGCGAATTACCGGCGGCCACTGTGGCAGCCTGGGAGCCGTCCACCCGGGCGAGCTCCTCCACTGCGATGATGTAGGAAATGTAATCCAGAGCCTGGCCGCCGTAGGGCTCGGACACAAACATGCCAAACAATCCGATCTCCCCCATCTTACGGGTCAGTTCCGGAGAGAACGTTTCCCCTTCATCCAGTTCCCCGGCAACCGGGGCGATCGCCTGTTCGGCAAACTTCCGGATTTCTTTTCGAATCATTTCCTGTTCGGTGTTTAGATCAAAATCCAAATTTCACCTCCTTGATAAATGACCGGGCGGGATATCCCCGGATCCCTGTTAATCAGGTTGCCATGCCCGGAAATACGGTGATCACCGGTATAAAGACTGTTTACCCAAAAGTAACGTAAACGTTAAGTTTTGTAAAGCGTTTTTCCATCCCCTGTACCGAAAATTTTAGCCCCCCGTCTTGACACCTGCAAGTTTGTGATTACTTTAACGGTAAAAGTCAACTTCCTGATATAAATGAATAAATGGCTATAGCGCAGGTGTATGCCCACAGGAACGGATCTTTTACCGAAAAGGAGGAAAATGCCATGATTACAAGAAGATTGTTTGATTTCCCGGATGCCGGATGGAGAAACCCGTTTGAGGAAATGGACCGCATGCGTCGCTACCTGGATCAGCTCATGGGGCAGGCAGATACCGGCGTCCGCGTACCGCGCGCAGGCGTGTTTCCCTTGATCAATCTGACGGAAAACAAGACAGCCTACATTCTGCGTGCGGAACTGCCGGGAGTTCAGACAGAAGATCTCGACATCCAGGCCACCGGCAGAAACATTACCATTAGCGGACAGCGCAAAATCGAGCCCGACCCCAATGCTACTTATCACCGCAGGGAACGCGACTCCGGAAAGTTTTCCAGGGCAGTGACGCTGCCGGGCGATATTGACCGGGATAAAATCGAGGCTTCCCTGAAAAACGGGGTGCTCACTGTTACGGTACCAAAGTCCGAAAAAGCCAAACCCCGACAGATTGAAATCAAGTCGTAACCCGTTGTCAGGAACCTTTTACACAAGGAGGATTCGAAATGGCAAACGAAGCGCAGAATCGGGATATACAGGTAAAGGGCAAGCAGGAAGTCTCCGGCACCGCCGAACAGACCCGGCCGGGCCTGGTGTTTACCCCGCCTGTGGATATATGCGAAGATGAAAACGCCATCAAGCTCATGGCGGACATGCCGGGCGTAAAGCCGGATGATATCAACATTGACGTGCGCGAGGACACGCTTACGCTGATCGGTGAAATTCAGCCCTACGAAGACGCTGAAGAAACCGACGTGATGATCGAGTACGAAATCGGACAGTATTTCAGGCAATTTACGCTTCCTGAACTCATTGACCAGGAAAAGATCGACGCCCAGTTAAAAGACGGGGTCCTTACCCTGGAATTGCCCAAAGCAGAGGCGGCCAAGCCCAAAAAGATCGAGATCAAGAGTGGATAATAATCGATTGATTTTTCGGCCCAGTTTTAATCAAAAACAGGCGGATCCGTTGCGGTCCGCCCGTTTTTATTCAATACCGCAGTGTTAAGTTTTAAGTGTTAAGTTTTAAGATAAATAGGAATGCATCAATCATGGAAACGGCTCGAAACTTAATCACTTAACACTTAATCACTTTTTTGTTTACAAATACCGGTATACATCCTCCAGTGTCAAATCACATGCCAGCATCATGACCTGGATGTGATACAAAAGCTGGGAGATTTCCTCGGCCGTTCGCTCCCGGCTTTCACATGAGGCCGCCATCCAGACCTCGCCGGCTTCCTCGAGCAGTTTTTTGCCGATCTCGTGGCTGCCCTGCTCCACCCGCTGCACGGTTCCGGAA
>CAZTHW010000191.1:0-5467 GCA_964613595.1 uncultured Desulfobacteraceae bacterium
CGCCGATCAGCCAAGATGCTTACGGATTTCCTTTCTGCAAAAATGCCGTCGGCGGGATAATCAGCTTTTTACGAAACCGACAAATATGACACGTTAAATTGGAACTTTTTTATGACGGTTATACAGGCCATCGCCCTGGGCGTTATCCAGGGTTTAACGGAATTTCTGCCGGTCAGCAGCTCGGGGCACCTGGTGCTGTTCCAGCATTTGTTCGGACTGCGCCAGCCCGAGCTGATCTTTGATGTGGCCGTGCACATTGGCACCCTGACGGCGGTATGCATATATTTTTACCATGACCTGATCCGCATGATCACAGCACTTGCAAAGTGGGTGTTCGGCCGGAACCGGAATGCCGGTTTCAAAAATCCCCCTGCAGACGTATGGCTTGCACTCATGATCCTGGCCGGAACGGTGCCCACTGCGATTATCGGCTTGTTTTTTCACGGAATTGCGGATGTGCTGTTTTCCTCGGTGTTGCTGGTGGGCGGCATGCTGGTGGGCACGGGCATATGGATGTGGTTTACACGGTACAAGACCGGGGCTGGAAAAGATGTTTCCGGGCTGAGCCTGATGCGGGCCGTTCTGATCGGCATTGCCCAGGGCGTTGCGGTGATTCCCGGTGTATCCCGCTCCGGTGCCACCATTGCTGCGGCCCTGTACCTGGGTTTAAACCGGGAAACCGCGGCCAGGTATTCTTTCCTGCTTTCCATACCCGCGATTCTCGGCGCCGCCCTGGTGGGCCTGCCGGAAAACGCTTCTGCGGGAAATGCGGGAAATCCGGCAGTTCTGGCCGGTGCGGTCAGCGCTGCAGCAGTGGGGTATGCCGCATTGTCGTTTCTGGTTTACTTGGTGAAAAAGGGGCATCTTTCGCTGTTTGCTCCCTACTGCTGGGTGGTGGGCGGAATTGTACTGATGCTTGCATGGTGAGATTTTGAAAACCCTGACTCCGGAAACGGCCGTCATACTCGGCATCCCCGTGGACAATCTCGATCTGGAAGAAACCATAACCCGGATCCTGACAATGGCCGAAGACTATGAACTCGACGGGCGGCCCCGCACCGCAGTGGTATTGAACACGGACACCGTGACCCGGCTTAATGCGGAAATACGCAGTAAAGTCGGACCCAACGAGGAACTCATCAACATGCTGCGGCAGTCGGACCTGATGATCCCGGTGGGGCGGCCCGTGGCATGGGCGGCCCGGATTGTCGGCACCCGGCTCAAACAGCGGTTTTCCGGTGTTGCCTTTTTCCGTGAATTTTTCCGCAGCGCGGAAAAAAACCGCAAAACCCTTTTCCTGCTGGAAAATGCATCCGGATCCATGCACCGGGCCGCTCAAATCATTCAGCCGGTCTACCCGGACCTTGCCATTGCCGGCACGGCCGCCCCGGCATCCCAAAATGCCGAAAACCCGGGTCCCCGCCCCATGCTTCTGGAAAAAATCAATGCCACGGCCGCTGATTTCCTGATTCTGGATTTACGGGATCCGGCATCTGCTGCCTGGTATGAAAAATACCGCCATCGCCTCTATGTTCCGCTCACCCTTGTAATAACCGGCGCGCAGGCGCTCATCCGCGCGGCCGGACAAAGCCGGGCCCGCGGCAAGTTTCAACGCATAAGCGGCATCGAGGATACGAAATCCGAATTTCGCCGCCGGGTATGGATGCGCTTTTTTTACAGCCCCGTGATGTTCGGGTTTACCGTTTTTCCCCTAGTGCTTTACCAGCAGTACCAGCAGCTGAACTACAAGCTGTTCGGGCTCCGATCGCCGGACCCTTCCATTAAAAGCCGCATAACCCGCCCCGGACAGGGCGTGGCATTGAAAACCATTACGCTGCCTGATCCATTGGATGCCTCGGTAGCCGATGAAATAAAGACCGAACTCAAGCATATCATTGAACATTCCGCAAAAATCGTGCTTGATTTTTCGAAAGTGAATTTCATGGATTCCTCGGGATTGGGCCTGCTTTTAAGCCTGTGGCGGACGGCTGCGGCAATGGACCGGGAAATTTTCATGATCGGCGTCCAGCCGCCGGTCTACCGGTTTCTCAGGCTCAGCCGCACCCTGGATTTTTTTGAAAAAAGCATGTGCCAGAGCATTGATGATGTCATTGGCGCGCTTTCCCAAAGGGCGGATTCGGCTTCTTTTTACTACCTGGCCCTGATCCGGGGCAATGCGGCGATTTTTCACATGTACGGCGAGCTTGACGCCACGCGCATCCTGGATACCGACCTCGATGCCCTGTTTGAAACCATCGGCCGGAGAAACGCGGTGTTCAACTTAAAAGGCCTCGATTTTATCGACAGCGCGGGCCTGCACTTCTTTGTCAAGATCCAGCGCCATGTAGCAAGACACGGCCGAAGCTGCATCCTTTGCGGCGTGCGGGAGTACGTGCACCAGATGTTCCGGATCCTTCGGCTGAACCGGTTGTTTGTCTTTACCGACGATATCCGGGAGGCTGAAAGAACGCTCCAACAGAAGTAAACCCTAAAATGAGCGTTTCAAATTTTTACACAGATTAATATTTTAATTTTTTTAAGGAATTAAGTCATTTTCAGGTGTTAAAATTTGAAACCCTCCGGGATTTCCAATTTTGCCGCATCTACTGCGTCAGATGCAGCCTCGCATAGTCCACTATAGCTTGTCTGCATCTTCCTTGTATCTGCGGCAAACTTGAAAATCGCTCAATTTAGGGGAGTCAATCCTAAATTGAGCGTTTCAAATTTTTACACGGATCAATATCTTGTATTTTTTTAATGAATTAAGTCATATCCTGGTCCAAACAGCAAATGTCAGCATATAAATATCCTCGCCTTGTCGAATTTGTCGATTTCCTGCCAAAAAACGGGGCCGGAAAAATACTTTGGCGCCAAATCCAGGAAAAAGAAATGGAGCGCTTTGCTTAACGAGCAACCAACAAGCAGGAAGGAGAAACTTATGACTTCGGTAAACACGGTTCTGGGTGCCATTACCCCTGATGAACTGGGCATCACGCTGATGCACGAGCACATTCTTTACGGTTATCCCGGCTGGGAAGGCGACCAGTCCATCGCCCCCCTGGACCGGGGACTGATTGTGAACAACGCGGTTGAAACCCTGACGCGGCTGAAAAACGATTACGGCCTCCAATCCTATGTCGATGCCACGGCCCTGGACGGCGGCCGCATGCCTGAAATCTACAAAGAGGTTTCCGAAAAATCCGGCGTTCAAATCATATGCGCCACCGGTTACTACTACGAAGGCGAAGGATCGCCGGTGTACTGGAAGTTCCGCAGCAGCCTGGGCGACATTCGGGAGGAACTCTACGAGTTGTTCATGCGTGAAGTGACCGTCGGCATCCGGGACACCGGCATCAAGGCCGGGGTGATAAAGGTTGGATCAAGCAAAGATGTCATTACCGACTATGAAAAACTGATGTTTGAAACAGCCGTTCGCGTGCAGAAAGAAACCAATGTCCCCATCATCACCCACACCCAGGAGGGCACCATGGGGCCGGAACAGGCAGAGTTGTTAATCTCGGCTGGCGGCGACCCCAATCGCATCCAAATCGGTCACATGAGCGACAACACCGATATCGACTACCAGGAAGCCACCTTCAACCATGGCGTTTATGTTGCCTGGGACAGGATGGGGCTCCAGGGGTTGACGGGATGCCCCATGGACAGCGAGCGCTACCCGGTTATGGTCGAATTGATAAAGAAAGGCCATGCCAGCCGATTAATGATTTCCCACGACTTCATCATTACCTGGCTGGGCCGTCCGCTGAACCTGCCGGAGGCTGCCCTGCCCCTGGTGGCCAACTGGCATCCGGGCCACCTTTTTGAAAACATCATCCCTGAGCTCAAACAAGGGGGGGTCACGGACGAACAGATCGACACGATCATCAGGGAAAACCCGCGACGCTTGTTTGCCGGAGCATAAACAGCAAACCCGGGCTGCCCGGCCGGAGACGGGGCGCAAAAGAGGGGCTGAATTTTTTTCAAAAACTCAGCCCCTCTTTTACACTACAGCGACACATTGAAGCCCAACTTAAGAGCCTCCAGGAGCCGCGTGCCCCTATGCGAGAGATAGGCTGTGTAGTTGCCCCAAATTTTTAAATATAAATTGGTATAATCCTTTACAAAATCCTTTTTTCCAAATGGGTATCCGGGAATTTCAGTTTATCCCGGCATCTACCGGATGCCCCAAAATTATGCATGTATCAATTTATTGTAGCAACCCTGTATCAATTTATCATAGCGGTATAGTTTGAGGTTGAGCAGGGGAAAAAAGGTCCATATGCAACCAATGTAACAGTAGAATAATAGATTTTATCCAGAAAATCGCACTACTCGTTGTGACAACCCAAAATTCAGGCGCCTTTCTTGACGTATTGCCTTCTGTGAACCCGGAAGATTTTGCCAACGCTAATAACGCTTGACGTTATTAGCGCAATGCGTTATTATCCCTATTATGATTAAATCCTTCCGGGACAAGGAAACAGAAAAGGTTTTCAATCGAAAAAGATCAACCAAGCTTCCTGGTGATATTCAAAACGTGGCTCGCAGAAAGCTGCTGCAGGTTCATGCTGCAGTCGATTTAAATGAGCTGAGAATCCCACCGGGAAATATGCTGGAGGCCTTACAGGAGGACCGGAAGGGCCAGCACAGCATCCGTATCAACAGGCAATGGCGAGTGTGTTTTACATGGCACGACGGTCATGCCTATGAAGTAGAAATCACGGATTATCATTGAGGGGAAAAACAATGGATAAAGACAAACTGCCGTCCATTCATCCCGGCGAGATCCTGTCAGAAGACTTCTTGAAGCCGATGGGTATCAGTCAGTACCGATTGGCCCAGGGGATAGGCGTGTCGCCTCGGCGCATTAACGAAATCATCCTGCACAAAAGATCCATTACAGCAGACACCGCACTGCGCCTGGGTCGTTTTTTTTCCATGTCGCCGCAGTTCTGGATGAATTTACAGGCGCAGTATGACCTTGAAGTGGCCGGTGATGCCCTCGGGGTCCGGCTTGAAAACGAAGTCGAAATAATGCCTGCTTCCGATCAAGCGGCTCATTAATTGCTGCACGGGGAAAGACTCTATGCCCAACCCGTTTAAAAACAAGGCCCGCCGGCAATCTTACGACGAGATCGTGAAAATGTACCGGCAAAGGCACAAGACGCTGTTTATACCAAAGACGGCAATCGCAATTACGGCAGTTCCTTTGCCGCCCATTTCTGGATGGGATACGACGGCGGAACCAGAGGCCACGCCAACTACAGCGACCGGGCCTCCAGGCAAACTGCCGGCTATGTGTTTTACCGGGCCGGCCAGGACGTTGCCAAGCAAGAACAAAAACACATGGCAGAATTGAAGGGTTTTGTCCGGGCAATAGATACGAATCTCAACTTTCTGAGAAGACAAGCGTCCCCTAATGTTCTGATATTAAATTCGATTTATCGCTTGAAAAGCCAAAGAATAT
>CAZTHW010000192.1:0-5430 GCA_964613595.1 uncultured Desulfobacteraceae bacterium
GATGTAGCCGTCCGCCTCGAGCTGCTCCAGGTTTCTCTGCACGGCACGGTTTTCATACATGTGGGTGTTCATGGCCGGGCAGATCAGTTTTGGCGCGGTCACCGCCAGCATCAGGGTACTCAGGGCGTCATCAGCGATCCCGTTTGCCAGCTTGCCGATAATGTTGCCGGTTGCCGGTGCAATCACAGCGGCATCGGCGTTTTCAGCCCAGGAAATATGCCGCATGGGTTCTTCCCGGTTTGACTCGAACATGTCCATGAATACCGGATGACCGGATATGGCTTCAAACGTCACCGGTCCCACAAACCAGCCGGCATTCCGGGTCATTGCCACCCGCACGTCGGCCCCGGCCCGCTGCAGATGCCGCATGAGCTCCACGCTCTTGTAGCACGCGATACCGCCGGATACACCGAGGATTATCCGCTTGTTTTCAAGGAACTCCATAAAATCCATCCGGTTGTCTTTATGAAAATGCCTGAACCGTCGCCGGCCCAAGCAACGGGTACCAGAATGTTTCGAAACTATCCGGTTTTATCCGAATTGTCAAACCCGCAGGGGCCTGCGGCGGGTAAAACTTGATAAGCCTGTAAAAAGCGGCTTATCCCGTTAGGGCGGTATTTTTGCAACAAAGGAAATCCGTAAGCATCTTGGCTGATCGGCGGCGCGGAAAAGGAGTTTCCTCGCTCCAGGAGCCTCTGCGAGCCTCAATTTCCGCTCGGAAACCCGCTTTTCCGCACCGCCGTCAGGTCAACGAAGTGCAATTGTTTAAACCTGTTGAAAAACCCCGGACTTCAACCCCGAATTGCGAGCATCGCTTGCCGGGTTGACGCATGTCGCTGCACTCGGACCGGGTCCTCCAAGCCTAAACACTGACAACCGAATCTCCGTAGGGGCGAACACGCAGGTTCGCCCCTACTCCAGGGCAATTGAAGCATTCCAGGATTATATGGGGGTAACTGTAGAGGGGTTTGACCAGGGCGGGACGGCGGGGTGGTCCGGCACTCAAACAGGAATGCGATCCGCTATTTCTGAAACCTTTTGAGATTTGGATGAATTTCATAACCTATGAGGGCTTGCCTCTTTGAGTGCCGGGCTTCCCCGGCGGCCCGACCTGCGAAAGTCCTTGAAGCCTGATGATTTTTTTGCAGCACACCGCGCATTTGAAGCGCTCCAGCAATCAACCGACACATCGTTGTCGTAATCGACATTTTCTTTCGAGTACGATACCGGTTATGACTATAAAGGGACCATTTGCTTCTGTTATCAATTTTGAAAATCTGTTGCATTCCATTGTAAAACCTTACATAAAAATACTTGAGTTTTAAAATCCCCTTGACACCATGAGCCTTGCTCAATATATTGATCACTGATCAAAAATGCCTTTCCCCTTCCTGATGACCGAATTTAAAGGAGGCCTGTGATGTACGACTTTATGCTGACCCCGCAGGAGCAGGACCTGAAAAAACAGGTGCGCGACTTTGTCCGGGACGAAATCTCCAGTGATTTTCTGCGAAAAATGGATAAAAACGAAATCACCTATCCCCGGGAGTTCGTGGAAAAACTCGCCGAGCGAAAACTTTTCGGCATTCGATTTCCGGAAAAATACGGCGGACGCAACATGAGTTGGGTTGCGGAAATGGCCGCCGCAGAAGAGATCGGGTGCCTGGGCATGGCGTTGGGCTGCGCATTTGTCATGCCTTCCATTGTCGGCGAAGCCCTGCACCAGTTCGGCACTGAAGAGCAGAAACAAAAATACCTCAAGCCCTATCTCCAGGGAAAGCTGGTTGCAGCCGAGGCCCTGACCGAACCCCGGGGCGGCTCCGATTTTTTCGGCGCCATGACCCGGGCCGAAGACAAGGGGGACCATTTTGTCTTAAACGGTATGAAGCGTTTCGTGGTGGGCGCCGAAGGGGCGGATTTCTTTCTGGTCTACTGCCGCACCAACTTTGACCCGGAAGCCCACAAGTACCAGCGTATCAGCCTGCTGATCGTGGAACGGGGACCGGGCGTGGAAACCGAGTACCTTTACGGCCTGCTGGGATGCCGGGGCGGCGGCACCGGGCGGCTGGTCTTCCGGGACGTCAAGGTGCCCAAGGAAAATCTCGTGGGCGAACTCCACGGCGGGGCCCTGTGCTTCCACCAGATGATGATCCCTGAGCGGCTGACCTCGGCCGGCGGATGCCTTGGCGTCTGGGGCGCCCTGGACCTGGCGGTTCGCTACTCCGACCGCAGGCGGGCTTTTGGCAAGACGATCCGCAAATATCAGGCAGTGAGTTTCAACGTGGCAGACTCGATTACCCAGCTGGATGCGGCCCGCGCCATGACCTACATGGCCGCCCGCGCGGTGGACGAAAACTACCCCGAGGTGCGAAGACTTGTCAGCGAAGCCAAGCGGTTTGCCACGGAAGCGGCCTGGGAGATCGTAAACAACGCCATGCAGGTCATGGGCGGCATCGGATATACCGAGGTCTATCCCATCGAGCGGGCCCTGCGCGATATCCGCCTGGGCATGATCTGGACGGGTACCAGCGAGATCATGAATCTTTTGATCCAGCATGAATACTATAACCATGTGCTGGATTCCGGATATGACCGCCGCAAAATGGAAGCCGACGCCATGATGCCCGATGAAAGCGAACGCTGTCACACGGATGAGGACATGGAAGCGGTCTTTAAAAATTTTTCCGGAGAATAAAATTTATGCTGGAAAAAGGACCGTGATGTATGTCATATTAAAATTGAACTTGTGAGTCTAATTTTTATCTTTAGCTTATCAATATCGTCGGTTGGAAAAAGGAGAATGCACCGTGGCCCTGAAAACCCTTGAACAATTAAAGGTCGAGGAACGGGAGGCCCGGCGGAAACTGATCGCAGATACCGCCAGGGAGCTATTCGCCCAAAAGGAGTTCCAGGAAGTCACTGTCCGGGAAATTGCCAAGGCGGCCGGGGTAAGCGTGGGAACCATCTACAACCACTATGCAAACCTGGGCGAGCTGTTTCTGGATGTTTTTCTGGAAAGCGGCCGGCAGATCACCCGGTTTATGGACAAGGCGCTTGAGGACAAGCGCCCCGGTGCCTTCAGGCGCGTATGCCGGGTGTACATCAACTATTTAAACGACAACATGACCTTCTTCCAGATGATGAGTCGCTTTATCCTGGGAGGCGGGCTTTCCGAGGAAGCCACGCCAAAGCTCAACAAGAGTATGCGCAGCATGATGGACCGATTCGAAAATGCGGTCCAGATGGCCGGCATTCAAACGGAGACCCGGATTTCCGCACATGCGCTTTTTTCCGCTTTAAACGGCATCATGATCAGCTATGCCCGATACCCCGGACGAAGCACCGAAGAACTCAAGCGGCACACGCTCCGCCTGACAGACACAGTGGCTTCGATTTTCGAATCATGCGATCATGCAAAACTCGGCACGGCGGATCTGAGCATGCAGTAGGCAGCAGCCCGGCATGCGGCAGGCATATCCGTTTGCCTTACCCCCGGATCATCGTCATGACCGCAGACAGGAGATCCGCATTGACGGAGAGGGCCTCGCTTGCGTATATGGTGGTATTACCGGTCCAGTCCCCGAAATAGCCCCCGGCCTCTTTGAGAATCGGGGGAAACGGTGCACAGTCCCAGTTGCTGACAATCGGGTCCAGCATCAATTCCGCCCGGCCCGTGGCCACCAGGCAGTGGCCGTAGGCATCCCCCCAGCCGGCCCGCACCCAGGCGGATCTGCAGATGCGCTCCCATGCCTGCTTGCGGCCGTATTCTTCAAAGCTGCCCGCATCCGTAAACAAGACCACGGCCCGGCTGAGCTCGGATACCTGCGAGACCCGGACCCGGCGGCCGTTTAACCAGCAGCCCTGACCGGTTGCCGCGGCCACCATTTCGTTTAAAGCCGGAAAATAGGCCACGCCGACCTCTACCCGGCCCTCGATCTCCAGGCTCAGAAGCACGGCATACAACGGAACCCCCCGGGTAAAGGCCTTGGTGCCGTCGATGGGATCGATATACCACCTGTGCCGTGAATCCGAACCGCCGGATTCGCCGAACTCCTCGCCGACAACGGCATGATCCGGGTATTTGTGTTCAATCCGCGAACGGATCAATTCCTCGGCCCTTTGATCCGCCACCGTGACCGGGGTATCATCCGCCTTGAACTCGGGCCGGATGCCGGCCTGAAAATACCCCAGCGTCAGCCTTCCGCCCAGATAAGCCGTTTCCACCGCAAATTCCATGTATGATCGATACGTATCGCCCAATTTTATCTCCGTTTCATGCATACGCAATAATCTGAATTAAGGAAAACCTCAGTAAAGTCAATTGCGCAGGCTGGTCACCGGCGCAGGAAGGCGGCCGCCGCGCTTGAGAAAATCCTTTGCGGAAAAGGCATTGACCCGCATTACAGGCACGGTACCCAGCAGTCCGCCGAATTCTACAAGATCCCCGGCCTGTTTGCCGGGCATCGGAATCAGCCGCACGCCGGTGGTCTTGTTGTTAATTACGCCAATGGCCAGTTCGTCGGCAATAATGGCATTGATGGTCTCTTCGGGCACATCGCCCGGCACGGCAAACATGTCCAGCCCGACTGAACAGACCGCGGTCAGGGATTCGAGCTTGTCCAGTCCCAGCGCGCCTTTGCAGACCGCGTCTATCATGCCTGCATCCTCGCTGACCGGAATGAATGTACCGCTCAGGCCGCCCACGTTGCCGCTGGCCATGGCCCCGCCCTTTTTCACCGCGTTCATCAAAAGTGCAATCGCCAGGGTGGAACCGTGCGCGCCGATTTTCTCGATGCCGAAGGCCTCGATCACGCCGGCTACAGAATCCCCCCGGGCGGTGGTCGAGGCCAGGGAAATATCCACGATGCCGAAACTTACACCCATGGCCGCGGCCAGTTCCCGACCGATCAATTCTCCTGCCCGTGTGATCTTGAACACGGTGCGCTTGATCAGTTCAGATAACGCAGTCAAATCGCACTGCCGGTTCTGATCCACCACGCTTTTGACCACACCGGGTCCGCTGATGCCGATATTCAGAGCCGTGTCCGCTTCTCCCACACCATGAAAGGCCCCGGCCATAAAGGGATTGTCCTCTGGTGCATTGGCAAACACCACGAACTTGGCACAACCCACTGCATTTTCGCTTTTGGCAGCCGTCTGCTTGAGCATGCCGCCGAGAAGATTGACTGCATCCAGGTTTAACCCGGATACGGTGGAACCCACATTCAAAAACGCGCAGACCCGTTCGGTGCGGGAAAGCACCACGGGCAGCACTTCAATGAGCATCCGGTCCGCGCGGGTAAGCCCCTTTTGCACCAGGGCCCCGAACCCGCCGATAAAATCAATGCCCGCATCCCGGGCTGCGGCATCGAGGGTTTGTGCCATCTCCAGGAAGCGTTCCGGGGTGCGGTGGGTTTCCATGATCAGGCT
>CAZTHW010000193.1:0-5422 GCA_964613595.1 uncultured Desulfobacteraceae bacterium
CAAATTTTAACACCTGAAACTGACTTAATTCCTTAAAAAATAAAGAAGATTGATCCGTGTAAAAATTTGAAACGCTCAATTTAGGTTTTAATTAATGCTGAAAAAGAAAGAAGTGCTGACAAAGATAACGCCGATCCTGGTTTACGGCCGGCCGCTGCTGGTTTTTGCGGGGCTGCTGTGCGCGGTTGCGGTGATGCTCAACCGGAACCCGGCCCTGTACCTTGCCGGGAGCATGCTTTTTTTCACCGCCATGGTGTTCGACCTTGTCGACGGCTGGTTTTCCGCACGGTTTTCCCCGGAAGTCACCTTTGCCGAGCTTGCCGACCGGGTCATGGACCGCATCGTATATTCCATTGTATTCCCGCTGGTCTCGGTCGGGGCCATGTGGCGCCTGCATTACATCGTTCCCGAGCACACCCGCCTGGAGCTGCTTCACGCGATTTTTGTGCTCCTGGTGTGCGTGACCGTGCTGATCCGGGACAACTTTGCCCATTTTATGCGGGGCTTTGCCATACGGCAGTCTCAGGAACCCGAACTGCGAGAGCTCACCCGGCTGCGCACCGGCGTGGCCGCACCCCTGGGGCTGTTGCTTTATATGCATGTCTTTTATATTCCGGTTCAGGGGCCGACGTATTTTTTCTACGACATCGTGGCGTGGTTGGGCAATCTCTCGGTGCGGCACCTGTTTGTCATCGAGATTCTGTTTTTGATCATCAATTTCGGATCCATTGCTGTGTATTGCCGGAAGTACGGCACTTATTGCCTGGACGTGCTCTGCTTCGGCGATGTCCGCCTCAGACGCCGGATTCTTTCGATTTTTCCCAACGGATTGACGGTCATGAATGCCATGATGGGGCTGCTGGGCGTGTTTTTTGCCTACCAGGCCAAGATGACCGAGGCGTACATGTTTTTAATCGGGGCCGCGGTCTTTGACAAGCTCGACGGGGCAATGGCGCGAAAGCTCGGCCTGACCGAGCCCCTGCCGGATACACAGGTGCAGCATATCACGTTCGGCGGGGTGATGGATGATGTGGCAGATGCCATGAGCTTCTGTATTGCCCCGGCGTGGATTTTCTACATTGCCATGTCCGGGCATCCGGAGGCGGAAATCAGAAATCTGCCGCTTTATGTGCCGGCCCTGGTGTATGCCGTATGCGGATTTGCCCGCCTGGTATACTTTACCACGGATCGCCGCCCGATTCCCGGATTTTTCAAGGGGCTTCCCACGCCCGCGGCCGCGCTGTTTGTCACCGCCCCCCTGCTGATTCTGGTGCAGGTCGATGCCGGCGGCGAGCAATGGGGGCGGGTGCTGGCTTATTTCTGTATCGCACTGATGCTGGTCACAGGGGTGCTCATGAACGTATACCGGATACACTATATCCATATCGGCCGGTTCATGGACAGAAATCCGTGGTTTACCTGGACCAACCTGATCCTGATGCTGATTTTTGTGTTTACCCCGTATTTCGGGTACCTGGTGTTTTTCCAGATGCTGCTTTATCTGCTCTCCCCGCTGATTACCTGGCGGGTGGAGCCGGAACCCGCAGCCATGGAAAGCTGTGAGAATAATGGTTGAGGAAACGGTGTTGTTCCGGATGCGGACATGAAGCAGGATGCGCATATGTAAAAACCACGAAGGACACGAAGCAAGGAAGAATTTGATTTATTAATTTATTTTTACTTCGTGAACTTCGTGCGCTTCGTGGTTTCAGTTCAAGGGCCGGCGTAGATCTGGATGTTTCGGATTTCGAGATTCGGATTTCGAATTTTTACTCGTATGGTGTGTAAATCCGGGACTGTCCGGCTCCGCCGCTGCCGCCGCCCTGTTGCTGCTGCATCTTTTTCAAGCGGTCAATGGTCTGGTCCAGGGCTTTGCGCATGGCAACGGGGAATTCGTCCATGGCTTCTTCCAGCGTGGTGGCCGAAAGCTGGGACTGGATCGGTAGCGGGCCCTCCGGTGTCATGAGCTGCGTGCTGCCGAAAAAGACATGGGAGCGGGACGGATCCTCGGAGCCGTCGGACTTGATGGGCACCATCCTGCGGATGGAGGCAACTTTGAGGTCGGTGACCGACTCTTCGCGGTAAAGATCGTCTCTGTTTACGGTAAAATCGATATTCTGGCCTTCTGTACCGTCGGGCATCGTCAAACCTCCTTATTGGCTTATTGGTCGTGAATTGGTAAGCATTTATTATTGACCCAAAATATACATTCGATACCAGATGTCAACCACATGAGATGAAGACGCGCAACCTGATAGCATATACGCTGGGCGCACTGCTGCTGGTCGGACTTTTGATTGCCGGCTGGCACAGCTATCTGCTGTTTCACAGCCTTGCTGAAATTTTCAGCATTGTTGTGTCTTTCTCCATTTTCCTGTTTGCCTGGAACACCATGGCGTTTTCCAGGGACCGGTTTTTGATCGTGCTCGGCACAGCCTATCTTTTCGTGGGAGTCCTGGATCTTTCGCATATGTTTGTATACAAGGGCATGGGCATCCTTGCCGTGGAAGGCGCCGATCATGCCACCCAGACCTGGATTGCCGCACGGTACATGGAAAGCCTCTCCCTTTTGCTCGTACCGTTTCTGTTTCACCGCCGGGTGAATCCCAATGTGGTGCTCGTTTTATACAGCGCGCTTTCATTGGCGTTGTTTGCCTTGATTTTTCCGCTTGATCTGTTTCCGCGGTGCTACATCCCGGGTGTCGGCCTGACGCCCTTTAAAATCGTCGGCGAATACGTCATATGCCTTATTCTGCTTGCCGCCGCTGTTGCGCTCTACCTGCGGCGCGCGGCCGTGGATCGGGTCATGACCCGGCTGCTGCTGGCCTCCATCGGTTTTACCATCGCCTCGGAAATTGCATTTACAAATTACGTGAGCGTCTACGGGCCGGCAAACATGGCGGGCCATGTTTTAAAAATCATTTCTTCCTACCTGGTGTATCGCGCAATTGTGGCACACGGCCTGCTGGCGCCTTATAAGAGCATGTTCCGGGAGCTTGCCGCAAGCAAGGACGAACTGGAACGCTATTCCCAATCCCTGGAAAGCTGCGTGGCTGACCGGACCCGGGAGTTGGAGGAAAGCAACCGGGAGTTGCGGTATCTATCCGGCCAATTGGTAAATGCGGAGCAAAGAGAACGCCGGCGTATTGCCCGGGATCTGCATGACAGCATTGCCCAGTCGCTGAGTGCAATCAAGCTGTACATGGAAAATATCATCAGCAAAAAGGGCGACCACCTTGGCAAAGAAGATCTGGCCGCACTGGAGAAAATCGCCGCCATGAGCCGGGATGCCATCCATGAAGTGCGCCGGATCATTATGGATCTTCGCCCGGCAGCCCTGGACGAGGGAATCGTGGCCACCGTGGATTCCCTGCGCCAGAAGTTCAACGGCATGTACCCGGAAATCCGGGTGGAAAAGCATGTATCGGTTCAAGAAGACCAGGTGCCCGAAGGTGTCAAAACCGTGATCTTCCGGCTTTTGCAGGAAACCCTGAACAATATCGGCAAGCACAGCAGTGCCCGGCTTGTAAAGGTCGTATTAAGCGGGGAAGGCGGCGGAATCCGGTTTGAAGTCACAGATGACGGGAAAGGATTTGACCCGGAAACAGCAGAACACGAGAATGCCGGATTTGGCCTGGCCGGAATGCGGGAGCGTGCAGAGCTTTCCGGTGCGCAGTTTTATATCCGGAGCCGTGCAGGGGCGGGTACATCGGTTGTTGTCATCTGGCCCGGTCAATCCGCAAGGCCCCGGGCCGCATCCGCCGGGTGATATGCGGGCGCCGGTTATGCAAAGCGCAAGTCCCTGGGCCGGGGCCTGACAACTAACAGCATCCCGGTCCGCAAACCGATCCGGTTTTGCCGTTTGACTCCACAACACAGCAGCATCCATCCCCGCTGCGGCCAAGCGCCGTATTGATTACTGCAGCGGCGCATCCCACGCCGGCATCGACTGTTAAGGCATGGGTGGGGCAGTTTTGCGCGCAAGCCCCGCATTCCATGCAGGCATCCCGGTCCACGATTTCAACCTTTCCGTTTTTCAGAGAAAGGACCGCACGCGGACAAACCACGGTGCACATCCCGCAGCCCGCGCACAGGTCTGAATCCAGGGCCAGGGTGGTTACATTTTTCAGGTATGTTAATGCATTTGTCATATAATCAATATATCACAGAAACCGGGCGGCTGTCCAGAGGACCAGTCCGAGCACCGCCCCGGCGATTAGTAAAGGCACAGCCCATTGCATCTCGCGGCGCACCCCGGAAAGGGATGTATAGTCTGAGGCACCGGTGAAATTCATTGCCAGGTAGGCAGCCAGTGCCACGGAAATCAAGAGCATGCCGCCGGTTTCGGCCTGGATGGCGGCTGTGTCCGGAGTGCCGCTGGCAAGGAAAATGACGATGCACCCGGTGATCAATCCCGCAACAGCGCCTTTTTCGGCAAATGCACGGCCCGGAAGCCAGGGCAGCAGAAGGGGGGTAAACACCGCGCCCGCCAGCAGCCCCGCTGTGAGTATGAGTGCCGCCGGTATGCCGTGGGTGATTATATCCTCCCGGAAGGTGCCGGAAAAGCCCACCCCCCCGAGGACGAGGAAAAGCGGCAGAAGTACGGCCATCCATTTGAGCGCGGGGATAAACTCCATGGGCACCAGTACGGCACGTTCGGCAAGCGGGAATCGCTTGGTGCGCATCCCGGGGGTGGCTTTCATGCCCCGGTCCATGAATTCGGGCAAATCCGCGGCCCGAATCGGCCCGTAGGTCACGGAAAATCCGCAGGCCCGCTTGACCGCATGGGCTGCAATCCCGGGCGCGGAAAGCTGGGGCAGGATCAGGCGCCGGTGGGAAACGATTTTTTCGAGTCCGCTGGCCCTGAGGCGGCCCGCAAGTTCCTCGGTGCCGAAGGTGCCCTTGCCGGCCGCGCACCAGACATTGATGCCACTGGTGTCGAGCACCAGGATCCAGGCATTCCTGCCGTCAAAGGCCGAACGCAGCCTGTCAAAGCTCAGCTTGAAGTTGGCCGTCACCAGGACCGGGCTTTGATCATCCGGGGCGCCCAGTGCGTAAAGCCCCGGGTCCACGGTGTAATTCATGCGGCCGATGCCCAGCCGGGTTTTTACGGTCCCCAGTTTGTCGGCAAATGCAAGCGCTCCGGAGACCCGGGGGATCTTGCCCGCGGTTGTCGGGACGGTGTCAATGACAAAGGGCTGCCCCGGATCCGGCGGACTCGCCTGAGCCGCTGCATTTGTCGGTCAGCATCCGGATGCCGGGGGCTGCGGGGAAATTCCGATGCCCGCATCTGCGGAGGTAAGTTGAAAATCCTGTGTTTTCGTATTTTGGTGGATCTTGCTTGCCATTTTATTCCGCTTTTCTCTGGCCTAAATTGAGCGATTTTCAAGTTTGCCGCAGATACAAGGAAGATGCAGACGAG
>CAZTHW010000194.1:0-5395 GCA_964613595.1 uncultured Desulfobacteraceae bacterium
GCTATTGCCGGAATCCGGAAGCCGCAGCCCCCGGCAGCAGTCTTCCCAGGCTGAAACCGGGAGCGCGGATGACTCCGGCCAGGCGGTCTATGAACCGGAAAAGCCGGCGGCTTCTTCTGAAACCCGGGAAAAGCTCCGGCGCATGCTTCGCGACGGCAGGCTTGATAACCGGCAGGTCGACATTGATGTTTCAGATCGGTCATCTTCGCCCATGGTGGAAATTTTTTCCAATACCGGCATGGAAGAAATGGGAATCAATTTCAAGGATATGCTCGGCAGCATGATGCCGAGGGGATCCTCGCGCAAACGGCGGGTTACCGTAGCCGAGGCAATGGAAATCCTGGCCCAGGAAGAGGCCCAGGGGCTTGTGGACATGGACAAGGTGACCCAGGAGGCCATTGAAAAGGTGGAGCAGTCCGGCATTATTTTTCTCGACGAAATCGACAAGATCACGGGAAAGGAAGGCGGACAGGGTCCGGATGTCTCCCGGGAGGGCGTGCAGCGCGACATGCTGCCCATTGTGGAGGGCAGCACGGTCAATACCAAGCACGGGCCGGTCAAGACGGACCATGTTCTGTTTATCGCTTCCGGGGCGTTTCACACCAGCAAGCCCTCGGACCTGATTCCCGAACTCCAGGGCCGTTTTCCCATTCGCGTGGAGCTCGATTCCCTGTATAAGAATGATTTCATCCGGATTCTCACAGAGCCGAAAAACGCGCTGCTGCTCCAGTATATCGCCCTGCTGCGCACCGAGGCAATGGAAGTGTCTTTTGCAGATGAAGCCGTCGAGGAGATCGCCGGTTTTGCAGAAACCGTGAACAACCAGACCGAAAACATCGGTGCACGCCGGCTTCATACGTTAATGGAGCACCTGCTGGAAGATATCCTGTTTGACGCCCCGGATATTGATCAAAAGAAAATGGAGATCGACCGGACGTTTGTGGAACAACGGCTCCGGGACGTAAAAGAGGACCAGGACCTGAGCCGCTATATCCTGTAGAATGGAATCCGGGCGAATCATGACACCCAATGTTGCAGACATACTCATCGAGGCCCTGCCGTATATCCGGTTTTTTTCCGGGATGACCCTGGTGGTCAAATACGGCGGGCATGCCATGGTTGATGAGCAGCTCAAGGAGGATTTCGCCCGGGACATTACACTGATGAAATTTATCGGCCTGCACCCGGTGATTGTCCACGGCGGCGGCCCGCAGATCAACAGCGTGCTCGAGCGCATGGGCATCAGCCCCCGGTTTGTGCGCGGCATGCGCTTTACCGATCAGGAGACCATGGACGTGGTGGAAATGGTGCTCGGCGGAAACGTCAACAAGTCCATCGTCGCGCAGATCAGCCGCCAGGGGGGGAAATCCGTGGGCCTGACCGGTAAGGACGGCGGGCTGATCCAGGCAGAAAAACTGCAGATCATGCATCAGCCGGATGAAAACAAGGCACCCGAGATCATCGATCCCGGCTTGGTGGGCAAGGTGACCCGCGTGAACGCGGAATTGATCCGGACGCTGTCCGGGCAGGGGTTTATCCCGGTAATCGCGCCGGTCGGGGTGGGTACGACCGGAGAGACCTACAACATCAACGCGGACCTGGTGGCGGCCAAGGTCGCCGGGGAACTGGCCTCGGGTCGGCTGATTTATCTGACTGACGTGGACGGCCTGATGGATACGGCGCAAAACCTGGTTTCATCTGTGGATACGGAAACGGTCAAGCAGATGATCCAGGCGGGCACGATCTCCGGCGGCATGATCCCCAAGATCGAATACTCACTCGATGCCCTGAAAAACGGGGTGGAAAAGGTTCAGATCATCAACGGCACCCGGCGTCATGCCCTGCTTCTGGAACTTTTCACGGACCAGGGCATCGGCACCCAGGTAACCACATAGGCAGGAAAAATGAACGAACAATACATCGACAGAGCCAATCAGGTGATCGCCAATACCTACAAGCGTTTTCCGCTGGTAATCAAGCGGGGACGGGGATGTACGCTGTGGGATGCCGATAATAACGAATACACGGATTTCGTGGCCGGCATTGCGGTATGCAACCTCGGGCATGCCAGCCCGGAGATTTCCCGGGCCCTGAGGGTGCAGGCCGACAAGCTTTATCACGTATCCAACCTGTATTACACGGTTCCGCAGATTGATCTGGCCGAGTGGCTGGTTGCGCGCAGCTTTGCAGACCGGGTGTTTTTCTGCAACAGTGGCTCCGAGGCAAATGAGGCGGCCCTCAAGCTGGCGCGCAAGACCTTCTTTGACAAGGGAGAAACCCAGCGCTGGCGAGTGGTGGCCATGGACCAGTCGTTTCACGGGCGCACTTTTGCCGCGCTTTCGGCAACCGGACAGAAGAAGGTGCGCGAGGGGTTCGAGCCGATTTTGGAGGGATTTGATTTCGTGCCGTTCAATGACATGGAAAAGCTTGAAGCGGCGGTCACGGACAAGACGTGCGCGGTGCTCATGGAACCTGTCCAGGGCGAAGGCGGCGTTCGATGCGCCGATTCAGGTTACCTTGAAGCGGTGCGCCGGCTTTGCGACGAAAAAGGCATTCTCCTGATATTTGATGAAATCCAGACAGGCATCGGCAGGACCGGTAAATTGTTCGCCTATGAGCATTTCAATGTCAAGCCCGATGTCATGACCCTGGCCAAGGCCCTGGGCAACGGATTGCCCATTGGCGCCATGCTGGCCACGGAATCGGTCTCCGCGGCATTTACACCAGGGGCCCACGCTTCCACCTTCGGCGGCACACCTGTGATCACGGCAGCCGCGCGCGAAGTGCTCAAGATCATTGAGGAGGAAAACATCCTCGGGCATTGCCGGGAAGTGGGTGAATATTTCAAGTCCCAGTTGCTGTGGCTCAAGGACCGGTACCCGGAGATCACGGAAGTGCGCGGCATCGGGCTGATGCTGGGCATGAAGCTTTCGGAAAAAGGCGCGCCCGTTGTTGATGCCTGCTTGAAAAAGGGATTTCTGATTAACTGCACCCAGGAAAACGTGCTGCGGTTTGTTCCGCCGCTGATAATTACCCGGGAGGAAGTTGACAGCCTGATCCAGTGCCTGGACGAAATTTTTGCCGAAAGAGGCGAAAGCCGAACCTGCTGAGAGGACACATTGAAAAAGGATATACTGACACTGGCCGATCTGGCGGCTTCTGATTTCGATCATTTGTTTTTCCGCGCCAGCGAACTCAAACACCGAAGAAAACAGGGCCTTTCCGACCCCTGTCTGGCGGGCAGAACCGTGGGGCTGATTTTTGAAAAAGCCTCCACCCGGACGCGGATTTCCTTTGAGGCGGCCGCAGCCCAATTGGGCGGCACATCGCTGTTTATCAGTTCCGCAGACACCCAGCTTGCCAGACAGGAGCCCATTGCCGATACGGCCCGGGTACTGGAGCGCTACCTGGACGCCCTGGTGCTGCGGACCTATTCCCAGGAAATGCAGTCCGAATTTGCCCGGATCGCCTCGATACCTGTAATCAATGCCCTGACCGATACCTACCATCCCTGCCAGGTGTTAAGTGATCTTATGACCGTAATTGAGTTCAAGGGCGGATACAGCGGCATCAGAGTCGCATGGGTGGGAGACGGCAACAACATGGCCCATTCCTGGATCAATGCCGCTGCCGTGCTGGGCTTTGAACTGGTCCTGGCATGTCCGGAGGGCTACATGCCGGAGCCGGCAATCGTGGCGCGTGCACAAAGCCGGGCCGGCAATAAAATCCGGGTGGTCCATGACCCGGCAGAAGCCGTGGAGCACGCGGACGTGGTCAATACGGATGTGTGGGCCAGCATGGGGCAGGAAAGCGAAGAAGAAACCCGGCGAGCGGTGTTTGCGCCTTTTCAGGTAAACCGGGATCTCATGACGCGGGCTGCAAAAAATGCCATTGTAATGCATTGCCTGCCCGCGCACAAGGGAGAGGAAATCACCGAGGAGGTCTTTGAATCAAGTCAGTCCGTGGTCTGGGACCAGGCGGAAAACAAGATGCACATGCACAAGGCGATACTGGAGACGCTGATTATCGGGTCTGCCTGAATTTTGCGCAATCGTACACAACAGGAGAATGTATTTTGGGTGAAAATATCAACAAAGTGGTTTTGGCTTATTCCGGCGGCCTGGACACGTCCGTGATCTTGAAATGGCTGGCTGAAACCTATGACTGCGAGGTGATCGCGTTTGCCGCGGATATCGGCCAGGGCGAGGAGCTCGACCCAATTGAGGACAAGGCGAAAAAGACCGGGGCGTCTGCAGTCTATATCGATGACCTGAAAGAAGAGTTCGTATCCGACTACGTGTTTCCGGCGTTCCGGGCAAATGCCATCTACGAGGGACAATACCTGCTGGGCACCTCCCTGGCCCGGCCCCTGATTGCCAAGCGGCAGATTGAAATTGCGCATGCGGAAAGCGCCGAAGCGGTCAGCCACGGCGCCACCGGTAAAGGAAACGACCAGGTGCGCTTTGAGCTCAGTTATTACGCCATTGACCCGCATATCAAGGTAATTGCCCCTTGGCGCGAGTGGGACCTGAATTCCCGTACCGCGCTGATGGCTTTTGCGGAAAAACACGGCATTGCCGTGACCTCCACGAAAGAAAAACCTTACAGCACGGACCGCAACCTGCTGCACATCAGCTACGAGGGCGGCATCCTGGAAGATCCGTGGAATCCGCCGCCCGAGGACATGTTTCTGCTGACGGCCTCGCCGAGGCAGGCCCCGGATGAACCGGAAGTTGTTGACATCAAGTTTGATCAGGGAGACCCGGTGGCCGTTAACGGGCAGACCCTGTCGCCGGCTGCATTGCTCGCGGAACTCAACCGGCTTGGCGGCCGCCACGGCATTGGCCGCGCCGATCTCGTGGAAAACCGGTTCGTGGGCATGAAATCCCGCGGTGTATATGAGACGCCCGGAGGCACCATTCTGCGCACCGCCCACATGGCCATGGAATCGATTACCATGGACCGGGAGGTCATGCACCTGCGCGATTCCATGATCCCGCGGTATGCGGAGATGATCTACAATGGGTTCTGGTTTGCCCCGGAACGCGAACTGCTGCAGTCCATGATGGACCAGGCCCAGAAGAACGTTTCCGGCGTGGTGCGGGTGGAACTCTACAAGGGCGGATGCCGGGTGCTGGGACGCAAATCCGGGCATTCCCTGTACAGCGAGGATTTTGCCACCTTTGAGGATGACACGGTGTACCGGCAGGAGGATGCCGAAGGCTTTATCCGGTTAAATGCGCTTCGGCTCCGGATTCGAAACCTGATGGAAAAGTCGGCGCGGGGGTAATCGCATGGGGGAAAAACCCTGGGACGGCAGGTTTTCCGAGCCCACGGATAAGGCGGTGGAGGCCTTTACCTCTTCCATGGCCGTGGACCGGCACCTGTACCGGTA
>CAZTHW010000195.1:0-5318 GCA_964613595.1 uncultured Desulfobacteraceae bacterium
TACCAACGGGGAATCATCCGAGCAAATCTGTGAAGCCGTTCTGGTGGCAGTGGGGCGCAAGCCGCTTACCGAGGGTCTGGGCCTTGAAGATGCGGGTGTACGTACGGATGCCCGGGGATTTGTCGTGGTGGACGAAAATTTCCGCACCAATGTTGAAAACATTTATGCAATCGGCGATTTGATCGGCGGGCCCATGCTGGCACACAAGGCTTCTGCCGAGGGCCGGGCGGCCGCTGAGATCATGGCCGGCGGATTCGGGGAGGTCAACTATGACGCGGTGCCCATGGTGATTTATACCCACCCGGAGGCTGCGGCAGTCGGAAAGACCGAAGAGCAGCTCAAGCAGGAAGGCATTTCCTACTGCACCGGGACCTTTCCGCTTACCGGGGCCGGGCGCGCGCGCTGCATGGGGGAAACCGGGGGCATGGTCAAGGTTTTGTCCCACCGGAAAACCGACCGCGTGCTCGGCGTGCATATCATTGCCCCCCGGGCCTCGGACATGATCGCAGAAGCCGTGTTTGCAATTGAGTTCGGCGCCTCCGCGGAAGATATCGGACGCATCATGCACGGGCATCCCACCTTTGCCGAAGCCCTGCAGGAGGCTGCCATGGTCGCCCGGCAGTGTTCGATCTACACGGGATAGCCGGAAAGAGCGGAATCCGGGATAAAAGCGATTTATTCCCCGAGCTCGGTTTGGATCCGGATTTCTCCGGTTAAGGTTCGATGTACCGGGCACTTGTCTGCGATTTCCGCCAGGCGCTGGCGCTGGTCGGCTGTGAGGTCGCCTTCCAGAAACAGGGAAGCCTTTATTTCGTCCAGATATCCCTTGCGGGTTTCACATGAGCGGCAGTCCTCGGCATGGATTTTACGGTGGCGCAGTCCGATTCGGATCGATTCCAGGGGCCATTTTTTCCGGTCTGCATACATGCGCAGGGTAATGGCCTTGCAGGCGCCCAGGCCGGCCACGAGAAAATCATAGGGAGTGGGGCCCGTGTTCGTACCCCCGGCGGCTTCGGGTTCATCGGCAATCATGCTGTGGCCGTTTGCCAGGATCTCGGTCATGTAGCCGGCGCTGCCGGTGCGCACTGACACACGGCTGTCATCAGATGCGTCCCGGGCTTTTTCCCGGGTCGATACCGCAATATACCTGCCGGCCCAGGCGGCGATGATGGCACCGGCGTATCCGGAATCGGCCGGGTCTGTCAACAGATGGTCTGCGGTGTCCAGGGAAACGAAACTCTTGGGGTGTTTTGCGCGCTGAAATATTTCAGCGGCGTTTTCAATGCCCACGGTATTGTCTACCGGGGAATGCAGGATCAGCAGGGCCCGCCTGAGGGTTTGAATAAAGCCGCTCATACGTTCGGTCTTCAGATTCTCGAGAAACTGCTTCTTGATGCGAAAAGGCCGGCCGGCCAATTTGACCTCCGCCTCTCCTTGTTCTTCGATTTGTCTTTGTGCGCCTGTCAGGTGCTTTATGACATGGTCCGCTCTTGCCGGGGCACCGATTACCGCCACGGCCCGCGTGGATTGAATTTCAGCCGCGGCCTGGATCACTGCGGCCCCGCCCAGGGAATGCCCGACCAGGATCTGCGGGAAACCGTAATTCTCCGTGAGGTATTGTGCGGCATCAACCAAATCACTAACATTGGTGGTGAAATTGGTGTCTGCAAAATCACCCTCGCTCTGACCGAGCCCCGTGAAGTCAAAGCGGAGCACTGCAATGCCCTCCCGGGTAAGTGACCGGCTGATATTGGCCGCGGCTGTCAGGTTCTTGGTGCACGTAAAACAGTGGGCAAAAATGGCATAGGCTCGCGGCCTGCCGTCAACCGGCAAGTCAAACCGGGCTGCCAGGCGATGGCCATGGCGGTTTGAAAAGTACAGCTGTTTGAAATTCATATAGCCTCCTTTTCCCATAACCTAACACCGGTTTGTCACCTCCGCCAGCAGGCCGGATACCATGCATTTTTTGAAAAAAACCGCGCCAAAGGTGCATGTGTTTTTATAAATTGACGGGAACGTCAAATCTTGCCATATCTATTCCAAGTCAAGGTGCGTATAGGATTTTAAAAATTATTTTTTGCCTGCGCTTGCGGCTAAACTTTTTGGGCATACCGGCCGATATGTAAACCATACATGATCGAACATCAGTGCCCAAAGCGAGGATCGGGAATGCAGGTATATCACAGCAGGCCTATGCGGATACAAACCGAACAGGCCGGCGGCGGACAAAACAGGCCCCATGGATCGGCTTTTGCCCGGGAACTTGAAGCCGGGATGGCAGAGCTCAACAAGAGCGGCAACTCCGGGGAAAAAGACCGTATCCGCCTGGGTACGATATCAGATCACAATCCCACGGTTTCTCACCTGCTAATGCAGCGTCCGGATTACGCCCGGGAGTGCTGGGATATCGTTCATTCCCATGAAAACCGGGGCAAGCCCTATACCCGGATGCCTGCCGGAACCGAGGTATATATGGATGCAGAAACAAGGGAAATCCTGTGGACAGGCGGCACCCGGAAGGCCAATTCACATTCGGTTCCGGCCCGGGCTTCTGGTGATTATGAAATGCAGGAGATCGAAGAGACCATACATCGGGCTGCCACCAAACATAACCTTTCCCGCAGGCTTATTGCCGGCGTTATCCGCGCGGAATCCGGATTCAATACTGCCGCGGTGTCCGATGCCGGTGCACAGGGCCTGATGCAGTTGATGCCGGAGACCGCCCGGGAGCTTGGCGTGGAAAACCCTTTTGATATCCGGGAAAACATTGATGCGGGCGTTCGGTATTTAAAGCAGATGCTGCATCGTTTCGGCGGGAGCCTGGAGAAAGCGTTGGCCGCATATAACGCCGGGCCGGGTGCAGTAGAGCGATTCGGCGGCGAGGTGCCGTACAAAGAGACCCGGCAGTACGTCGCCCGGGTCCTGTCTTTTCTGGAATAACACCTGGAAGGGTATTTTTAGTGTTTCATGCCGGCAGTGGCAAAACGCTGCCGACAGTAGCGGTCCATGATGCAGCGGGCCGAAAGCGCGGCCGCGTATCGGGTCAGCTCCGGTACCGAAATGCGCTCGTTGAACCCGCCCAGGTGCGGACCGGTCAGAATTAGGATGTCGCGCTCGCCCTTTTTCATACCCTGGATCGTCTGCGGGTCAAAGCCCCGCAGTCCGAGGAAGTCGTGGAATTCTCCCGGTGTCATGGCTTCCTGTTCAGCCACTCGCAGGATTTCCTCCATATGCCGGTCCACACCCATTTCTTCAACCAGCCTTCGGCTCAGCAGGTCCAGGTCGCAGGGCGGGGGCCCGGAAAACGGCTGCCCGGTAAATCCTTCATAATAATTGCAAAACACGTCATTTAACACATCCCTGAGCCAGGCCCGGTCAAACAGATCCCGGGCGTCAACGGGCTGACCCTGTGCATCCAGGCCGGTGCGCGTTTCATCGTGGTTGCGGCAGTAGCTGCCCGCCACCAGGATCAGGCTGAAGGGGTGTGCGCCGATATGTTCGTAGCGTCTCCGGGCCGGACCGTCAAATGCGATCAGGTGTTCAAAATCCCGAATCCCGCTTGTGCAGAAATTCGGATACCGGCAGGAGGCCAGCCACTGGTCCAGGCGGCCGCCCCGATGCCATTGGTAAAGTCCCTGGTCCTCCCGGCGGTGCCGCTGGACCCGGTTGTGGAAAAGCGGGATGGGCGCGGTGTGAATAATGTCCCGGGAAGCCAGCCGGCCCAAGATATGCGCGCTTTGGCCCAGAATACTGCGGCATTCCGCTTTTGGCAGCATACCGTCTTCTGCCGGGTGATTGGGATAGCGGAAATAACTTTTGTAAACCTTAAATGCGATGGCATGCCGGCCGGCATCGATTTCCAGGTCGCCGGGAGTCTCCAGGGCGGAATTGCTCAGACGATATACAGCCGGGCTTTTGCCCGTAACCGGTTCCGGGATTTCAAGCCGGTTTTCCCGCACCTCCCGGAGTTGAGATAGATACTGCATCCAATATGCTTCTGCTGCAAGTTCGGATACGGGCTGGCCGGGCCGGGCGAATTTCAGCACCAGCAGTCGCCCGGGTTCTTCCGGAATGTCGGTTAACAAACTTCTGCCCATCCACTGCATCTGCGCGGGCAAAGACGTGCCCGTAATATCGGTCAGATCATGGATCGGTTGAACCTGTGGGGCGGGATTGATAAGAGCCGGAGGCCCAGTGGCACCGGTGGCCAGCGGCAGCGCTCCCATGGCTTCTGCTGCAGCCCGGAAAGCAGGGTCGCTCCGGTCGGCCAGGATTTCTGCCAGGGCAGTTCGGGCCCTTTCTGCGGTATCATCCGGGGTCGGGTAGCTGAGCATGGCAGCCAGTGCATCCGCGGCTTTTTTAAACAGGAAGAATACCTGGCGCTGTGGGGTGTGCTTCGTGCCGCAAAGCACGCAGTAAAGGGCCTCGGCCGTGGCAGGCCGTACAATTTCCGGCTGTTGGGCGATAATGAACTGGAGGTTGGACACCTCCATATAGGTGGCCGTAAAGTCGGTTTGCCGGTGCAGGAGATATCTTTCTGCAGCCGCGCGTTCGTTTTCCAGGTTCCAGGCGTACATGAGGGATCACAATTCGGGGATTAGCTGCAAATCGGCAATAACCCTTGCCGGCATAAGCCGGGCCCGGCAAACAACTATAGCAGGAAAAAACGATTTTTCAAGCCCCGGCAGATGAGGGGCCGGACTTGCCGGATGCGATATCCGGTATGCCGGTTGCTGTGAAACGGGATTTGACCCGGACGGCATTTGGCATTACACTACATACGAGTACAATCAGGCCAAACAAAGTCATCTATCTGCCGCCGGCATGCGCGGCAATGCCCTGGTTTCGGGCAGGGATCCAGTGATGCGTTCAATCCTTGAAATGATTTGTTCGGAGTTAAACGCGGGTCGGGCCGTCGCGAGCGCGGTGATTATATCCGCATCCGGATCCACCCCGCGGCGCACTGGAAGCCGGATGGCCATATCCGTAGATGACCGCATATGCGGCAGTGTGGGCGGCGGGACCGGCGAGGCCGCGGTCCGGCATGAAGCCCGAACCGCTTTTTACCGCCAACGGAGCCGGCTGATCCGTATCAACCTCACAGAAGGGGATGCGGCGGCCGAGGGCATGATCTGCGGCGGGACACTTGAGGTGTTGATTGAACACATCGCGCCGACTGCCGGAAACACACACTTGTTCAGCGAGCTTTTGGCCGACTGGGATGCCGGCAACGGCCGGGTCCTTTTTACGGTGTTCCGGGAGGATCCGCCCGAGGCCCACGAGACTCCTGAGCATCTCGTATGCCGTCTTCTGCTTGA